>NZ_JBALMO010000083.1:0-24927 GCF_036963345.1 Bacillus sp. JJ722 | reverse complement strand
TAACAAATAAACCGTCCATGCCTTACAGTATGGACGGTTTATTTGTTAAATATAAAAAAACGAACATCATCTTGTTCGTTACCTAATTGTTATGGTAAAATGTAAGTTAGGACGGATAATCATAAACTAAATATATTTATCCAATTTAATTATATAACAAAATTAAATGGATGTCAACTATTAATTTTAGGAGAGTGAATAGAATGACGATGTTCGATGAAGATCGAAAACAAGAAGAGATCCGTATTCAAAAAGTATTGTTAGAAATTAATAATAAAATATTAAAGTTGAATCAATACTCAGGCGGTTTAAAGAATGATGTAATCCAACTTCGAAAAACATTTTGGGATGATGTAACTGTAAATATAGATAACCCTGAAGAGGCAGCTGAAACGCTGGCGAGTATAAAACAGCAATCAGAAATGTTATCTGAAAGAGAACGTACTCATGGACAATTACACCAACAATTGAAAACTTTAACACGATTGCAAGATTCTCCGTATTTCGGAAGAGTGGATTTTTTAGAAGATGGTGAAACTAGCAAAGATGTTGTGTATCTTGGCATAGCTTCTTTAATGGACGAAAATGAAGAGAATTTTTTAATATATGATTGGCGGGCACCTATATCGAGCATTTATTATGATTACTCTCCAGGACCGGCACAATACAAAACGCTGGAAGGTATCATTCAAGGTGAAATGGAGTTAAAGAGACAGTTCATTACGAAGAATGGAGAAATAAAAAGTATGTTTGATACCGGTGTAACAATCGGTGATGAATTATTAAAAGAAGTTCTCGGAAATAATGCGAATACACAAATGAAGAATATTGTGGCAACTATTCAAAAAGAGCAAAATCAAATCATTCGAAATGAAAGCGGTAAGTATCTAATCGTTCAAGGAGTTGCAGGTAGTGGTAAAACATCAGCTGCACTTCAAAGAGTGGCATATTTATTATATCGTCACCTCAATGAGCTTAAATCAGAGAATATCATGCTTTTCTCTCCTAACCCACTATTTAACAGCTATGTTGCAACGGTTCTTCCTGACTTAGGTGAAGATAATATGCAACAAGCTACGTTTCAAGAATATGTTGAGGAGCGAATTAATCGTGAATGCATAGTAGAAGGTCCTTTTGAGCAAATGGAATTTGTGCTTACTCAGCAAACAGAAAAATCAAATAGTGCGCGTATGGAAGGAATACAATATAAAGCAAGTTTAGATTTTAAACGATTAATCGATCGTTACGTGGAGTATCTTTCAACACAGGCACTTGTGTTTAGAAAGATTACTTTTCGAGGAGTCACCTTAATAACAAGCAAGGAAATAGCGGATTATTTCTATTCTTTAAATTCTACTATCTCAGTATCCAACCGTATGGAGTTAGTGAAAAGTTGGCTTCTAAAAGAAATAAAGAAGAAGGAAAAAATAGAGAGAACGAAGGAATGGGCATTAGGTGAAAGTGAGTTGCTTGATAACGATCAGTTTATTTATGCTTATCAGGAATTACAAAGTAAAGGAGCTTATTCAGAAAACACATTTAATGATTTCGAGCAAGAACAGATGCTATTAGTTAAAAAGGTTGTTCATAAGCACTTTAAACCTATTATTCGTGCAATAAAGGAATTGAAATTTATTCATGTTCGAGCTATATATGAGCAAATGTTTTCATTGCAGAGAGAAATTGCATCATTAGGTTTTTCTGAAAATTGGCACGATATTTGTAATTACACAAAAGAGAAAGTTCAAAAGCGAGAATTGTATTACGAAGATACAACGCCTTATTTGTACTTAAAAGAAAAAATAGAAGGGAAAAAAATGAACACCATGATTCGTCATTTATTCATTGATGAAGCTCAGGATTACTCACCTTTTCAACTTGCTGTACTGAAACAATGGTTCCCATATTGTAAAATGACGATTTTAGGTGATTTCAATCAAGCAATTTTTGCTCATACGCTACATGCATCTTCTTTACTGTCTAGCGAAATATTTGAAGCAAATGAACAAGAGAATATGGTGTTAACAAAAAGTTATCGTTCCACTAGACAAATTATTGATTTTACAAAGTATATTATTCAGGGTGGAGAGGCAATAGAGGCGTTTAATCGAAACGGCAAAAAACCAACATATTCAAAAGTAACAAATGAAGAGGGATTTCATTCAAAACTAGTGCAGTTATTAAATAATCTACAAGAGTCTCAATATCAAACTATTGCTGTTATATGTAAAACAGCTGAAGAAAGTACTAGAGCATATGAACATCTCGTTAAAGATGTAAATATTCAATACATGAGTCAAACGACATATACATTCACAAAAGGCATCTTAGTCTTACCTGCATACTTAGCAAAAGGAATAGAATTCGATGCAGTGATTATTTATGACGCTTCTAACTATTCGAATCAAAGAAGCGTTGAACGGAAGCTATTTTATACGGCTTGTACAAGAGCGATGCATGAGTTGCATGTATTTGCTTCCAGTGAGAAAACACCATTTATGAAGCGAATTCCTATCTCAGTATATGACGTCATTCAAGATTAGATGTAACATTTCATCATCAGTCATCCTTGTGTAGTGGTTAGAAGCTCATCAAAATTTCAATCTTTTAGAGTTGTCAAAATTTCTACACCTTACTATAATCTTTGTTACAATAATAGTAATATGTACAATACAGAAACATACATAGGTGGGGGATAAATATGCAATTGAATTTTGTGAAATGTCATGGTTCAAGTAATGATTTTTTAATATTAGATGAATATAGCCATCCAATACAGTTATCAGATAAAGAAAGAGCACAGTTAACACTTACATTGTGTAATCGTGAAACGGGAATTGGTGCTGACGGTATTTTATTTTTTCAAAAAAGCGATGTAGCGGATGGTAAAATGCGCGTATTTAATTCTGACGGATCAGAAGCTTCTATGTGTGGAAATGGATTACGTTGTATAGCACGATATGCTTGTGAATTATTAGGGAAGCAGCAACTTTCAATTGAGACTATGAAAGCAGTTCTAGCAGTGGAGCAAACAGAAGATATTTTTGAAAATATTCCTACTTTTAAAGTGGAAATCTCGCCTGTCTCGTTTCTTGTTAAAGATTTACCTTTCAATGTAGAAAGTGAAACTTTCATCAATCAGGAGCTAGCTGAGTTAGCGCCGGAATTAAAGTTTACGGCTGTAGCGGTTCCGAATCCACATTTTATTTCAATTGTTGATTCGGAAGTATTAGTAAGTGGCGTGCAAGAAAAACTATCAACGTATGTAAATGGAGAAAATCCTTATTTTCCTGATGGCGTAAATGTAAGTTTTGTGGAGCTACTTGAAAGTGGTAGCATTTTTGTCAAAACATTTGAAAGAGGCGTAGGATTTACAAACGCATGTGGTACTGCAATGAGTGCTTCTACACTTGTTACGTGTTTACAAGGAGAAAATAATGTTGAAGAAATCATTTCTGTTTATAATCCTGGTGGAAAAGTGAATTGTCAAGTTCATAAACAAAATGATTCCTATTCGATTGATCTAATTGGAAATGCAACATATGAGTTTAAAGTACATGTAGAAATGCGTGATACCTTAAACGCATTTACAATTACAGATAAAATAGAGTTTCCAGAAGAATTGCTAGCATATCAGGCAATGCAAGAAGCTTGTCAACTGTATGTAAATAAATATTTGTGAAAAATATTGCTTATTGAAAACAAAGGGAACGTATGAATGAATTAAATATATTGTATTCATCGCAAAAGGAGAAAGAAATTTGAATTCTATCAGAGCAGAAAGACTAACTAAGAAAAATATTCAATATATTATTTTTATCGCGTGCCTGATTGCTGTTTATTCTTATGTGTTTTTAAGATTGGTTGATGGATTAAAAGCAAATGAATTACGAAGCTTTGACTATAAAATCATTGAGTTTTTTCAAGGCCATATTTCTGATCAATTAACAGTTGTTATGAAAGCAATCACATTTCTAGGTGGAAAGCTTGGCCTTACACTCGGTGTTCTCATTACATCCACTATTTTTTTCTTTTATAAAAAACGTTATGCTGTTTACTTAATCCTTTCATCGAGCTTAGGTGGATTATTTAACGCGTATTTAAAATGGTTGTTTCAAAGAGAACGTCCTGACTTTTACCCGTTGATTGTAGAACAGGGATACAGCTTTCCTAGCGGTCATAGCATGGCTTCTTTTATTTTTTATACTACTTTAGCAGTTGTGTTAGCTAAAGTTGCAAAAAATAAATTACTTGATATATTGATTGCGGTTTTGTTTACGATTATTGTGCTTTTAATTGGCATAAGCCGCATTTATTTAGGTGTACATTATCCTAGTGATGTAATTGCTGGATTTGCAGCCGGAGGATTTTGGGTTTGCCTATGTGGACTAGCCTTAAATTACTATGAATTTAGACGTGAACAAGCGTCTTAATTCATAGGTTTTTGCAATGTTTACGAAAAGGATTAGATATAATATTTACAAGTTGCAATAAAACAGATTGACAAATACTCATTTCATCATTATGATATAAAAAATGAAATATCAAAAAATTTAATAAAAAACTCTTATCTAGAGAGGCGGAGGGACTGGCCCTACGATGCCCGGCAACCATCATTTATGAACGGTGCCAATGCCAGTAGAAATAAAATTCTAGTCGATGAGAGCGAAGTTAAAGTTTGTAATATTACTAGCGCTCTTTCTCATTAGAAGGGGCGTTTTTTGTATTAGTAAAGTTGAAGTTAATGGGGGATGAACATGAATATTGAAACAAAATTAGTTCAAGCTGGTCAAAAGAAAGATCCAACAACAGGTTCCATAAGTACACCAATCTATCAAAATGCAACCTTCGAGCATCCGGAGCTTGGTAGAAGCACTGGATTTGATTATTCGAGAACGGCTAATCCAACAAGGAAGGCATTAGAAGAAGCGATTGCTGAATTGGAAGAAGGAGATGCTGGTTTTGCTTTTTCTTCAGGTATGGCGGCTATTACAACCGTTTTATTCCTCTTTAAATCTGGTGATCATATTGTTATATCAGACGATTTATATGGTGGCACGTATCGAATATTAGAAGAAATATTTAATAATTATGGAATTACAGCATCTTATGTTGATACTTCGTGTTTAAGCGATGTTGAAGCAGCCATTAAAGATAAAACAGTTGCCCTTTTTATTGAAACACCTACAAATCCGTTGATGAAAATAACCGATTTAGCGGCAATTAGTAAGTTAGCGAAAGAAAATAATTTATTAACTATAGTCGATAACACATTTCTAACCCCATACTTACAAAAACCAATTCAATATGGTGCGGATATCGTGATTCATAGTGCATCTAAATATATTGGAGGACATAATGATGTTATCGGTGGTTTAGTCGTTACGGCAACTGAAGAATTAAGCGAAAAGGTAGGCAGATTACAAAATAGTACAGGAACGATCCTTGGACCTCAAGATTCGTGGTTATTATTACGAGGATTGAAAACATTAGCAATTAGAATGGAACGTCAACAAGAAAATGCTCAAGCAATTGCTGAATGGCTGGCCCAACATGAATTAGTGAAAAAAGTATTTTATCCAGGTTTAGCAAATCATGCTGGAAGATCAATTATGGAGAAGCAATGTAATGGCTTTGGAGCGATGATCTCCTTTGAAGTTACTGAGGTATCAATAGTTGCAGATTTATTAAAGCATGTTCAGGTTATTAGTTTTGCTGAAAGTTTAGGTGGTGTAGAATCACTGATCACATATCCAACTACACAAACACATGCTGATATTCCGAAAGAATATCGTGAAGAAAAAGGTGTAAGTGATTATTTATTACGATTTTCAGTAGGTATAGAAAACGTGCAAGATCTAATTTCTGATTTGGAGCAAGCTTTTAAATAAATGTAGCCAGTAAAAAATCATACATTCATAATACAAGGTTAATAGAATATTGAGTTGCTAACAAATAATTTGGGGTGAATACTTCGTGAACTTTCGTGATGAAATACAGAATCGAATTTTAATAGGTGAAGGTGCAATGGGCACTCTTCTATATTCAACTGGTGTTGACCAATGCTATGAAGAGTTAAATATTATTAATCCTGATTTAGTAAGGAGCGTACATCAAGCGTATGTTCATGCAGGTGCTGATATTCTTCAGTCGAATACGTACGGGGCGAACCACTATAAGTTAAAACGCTACGGATTAGACGATAAAGTATCTTCCATTAATCGAGAAGGAATGAGAATAGCAAAAAGTGCCGCTTTAGAGCATCACTTTGTCTTTGGTACGATTGGAGCTACAAGAAGTTTACGAAAGTCGGATATTACCTTAGATGAAATTAAAAGAAATTTCAGAGAACAATTATTTAGTTTACTATTAGAAGATCCAGATGGGCTTATACTAGAAACATTCTATGATTTTGAAGAAATGGAAACGGTATTAGAGATTGCAAGACAAGAAACAACAATACCGATTATTGCGAATGTGTCACTTCATGAAATAGGGTATTTGCAAAATGGTATGCATTTAAGTGAAGCGGTGCCTATTTTAGAAGACAAAGGAGCAGATGTTGTTGGTGTGAACTGTCGTTTAGGTCCTCATCATACGATTCGCGCTTTGGAACAAGTTCCTCTACCGACGAAAGGAGTTTTAAGTGCATATCCAAATGCTAGTTTACCAGAGTACATTGATGGTAGATTACAGTACGAAACGAATGCAGAATATTTCGGTAAAAGCGCACTTTTAATGAGAGAACAAGGAGTAAGAATTATTGGTGGTTGCTGTGGTACGACACCAAGTCATATTGAAGCAGTGAAGAAACATATAACCGGACTTTCACCAATATTTGAGAAGGAAGTTTCTCCAAGAAAAATAGAAGTGAATCAAACTATACATCATGAAATTGATGAAGCTTTATATAAAAAAGTAGAGCATAAGAGAACCATTTTAGTTGAATTGGATCCACCAAAGAAATTAAATGTATCCGCCTATTTAGAAGGTGCAAAAGCATTAATGGAAGCGGGAGCAGATACAATTACGATGGCAGACAATTCGCTTGCGTCACCTCGTATTAGTAATATGGCTCTAGGATCTATATTGAAACAACAAGGTGTAAATCCACTCGTTCATTTAACTTGTCGGGATCATAACCTAATCGGCTTACAGTCCCATCTTATGGGTCTTCACACATTAGGTTTAGATGAAATTCTTGTCATTACAGGCGATCCATCCAAGGTAGGGGATTTTCCAGGTGCAACGTCTGTATATGATGTATCTTCAATGGATTTAATCAGTTTAGTAAAGCAATACAATGAAGGACTTTCTTATAGTGGTAAACCATTAGGGCAAAAAACAAATTTCAAAGTTGCGGCAGCTTTTAATCCGAACGTGAAGTATCTTCATAAAGCGGTTGGACGCATGGAAAGAAAGATTAAAGCTGGGGCAGACTCGTTCTTAACACAGCCGATTTATTCAGTAGAGCAAGTAGAAGAAATCTATCAAGCTACAAAACACATAACAGCACCAATATTCATGGGGATTATGCCTTTAACAAGCCATCGTAATGCGGAGTATATCCATCATGAAGTTCCAGGAATCACACTTCCTGATTCTGTATTACGTGCAATGGAGAAGGCTGGAAATGACCGTCTTCAAGCTGAAAGAGAAGGCTTAGCTATTGCTAAAGAGTTAGTGGAAGCGACAATGGAACGATTCAACGGTATTTATTTAATTACCCCATTTTTGCGATATAACATTACTGTAGAACTAACACAATTCGTTCGAGAAATAGATGCTAAGCAGAAAGAGGAAGTGACAGTATATGAGTAATCATGATTTATCAACATTAATGAATGAACGAATTTTAGTTCTTGATGGTGCTATGGGAACCATGATACAAGATGCAAACTTAACAGCAGCTGATTTTGGTGGCGAAGAATATGAAGGTTGTAATGAATATTTAACATTCACTAGTCCAGAGACGATTGCAAACATCCATGAAGCCTATTTAGAAGCGGGTGCTGATATTATTGAAACCAATACATTCGGTGGAGCGAGCATTGTATTAGATGAATATAATCTCGGTTCTATTGCATATGAGCTTAATAAAAAAGCGGCCCAAATAGCAAAAGTGGCATGCGAGAAATATAGCACACCTGAAAAGCTGCGTTTTGCAGGTGGATCTATTGGACCTACAACGAAAACATTGTCTTTAACGGGTGGAACAACATTTGACGATTTACAAGCTTCTTATAGTGAGCAAGTAGAAGGGTTAATTGATGGTGGATGCGATGTATTAATAGTAGAAACGTGTCAAGATATGCTGAATGTGAAAGCTGCTTACACAGGTATTAAACAAGCATTTGCTAAAACCGGAAAAGTACTTCCGATTATTATTTCTGGAACAATTGAACCTATGGGCACTACATTAGCAGGGCAACCAATCGATGCTTTTTATTTCTCTTGTGAGTATATGAACCCTATTGCAGTTGGTTTGAATTGTGCGACTGGCCCTGAATTCATGACGGATCATGTGCGTACATTATCTCAATTAGCAAACACAGGTATTAGTTGTTATCCAAATGCTGGTTTACCGGATGAAGAAGGTCATTATCATGAATCTCCTGCATCACTAGCTAGTAAAGTAAGACAGTTTGCAGAGAAAGGTTGGATAAATATTATCGGGGGGTGTTGTGGTACGACTCCTGCTCATGTGAAAGCGATTGTAGAAGAAGTAGCAACGCTACCACCACGGCCAATTCCAATTGAAACACATAATCACGCCGTTTCAGGTACAGATTCTTTATTATATGATGATAGTATGAGACCTTTATTTGTAGGTGAACGAACAAACGTCATCGGGTCCAGAAAGTTCAAACAATTAATACGTGATAAATCATTTGAACAAGCTTCAGAAATTGCTCGTGCTCAAGTGAAAAAAGGAGCGCACGTTATTGATATTTGTTTAGCAGACCCTGATGATGATGAGTTAGGAAATATGAAGGAATTTGTCAAAGAAGTGGTGAAGAAAGTAAAAGTTCCGCTCGTAATTGATTCAACAGATGATGCTGTTCTTGAGCAAGCTTTGAAATATTCCCAAGGAAAAGCTGTTATTAACTCAGTGAACTTAGAAGATGGCGAAGGAAAATTCAAAAGTGTCTCAAGCCTCATTCATCAATATGGTGGTGCTCTCGTTGTTGGAACTATTGATGAAAAGGGAATGGCGATTACAGCTGAAGACAAATTGCGAGTTGCAAAGCGTTCATATGATTTGTTGGTAAATAAATATGGTATGAATCCGAAAGATATTATTTTTGATCCACTTGTATTCCCAGTAGGAACAGGTGATGAACAGTATGTTGGCTCTGCCCTTGAAACGGTAAAAGGCATTCAAGCTATCAAAGAAGAATTGCCAAATAGTTTAGCCATTCTTGGAATAAGCAATGTTTCATTTGGGTTACCACCTAGAGGTCGAGAAGTATTGAATGCCGTTTTCTTATATCACTGTACGAAAGCTGGACTTGATTACGCGATTGTTAATACGGAAAAATTGGAGCGCTTTGCAAGCATTCCGAAAGAAGAAGTAGAACTTTCCGAGAGATTATTATTCGAAACAAGCGATGAGACGCTTCAACAATTTACAGCTTATTTCCGAGATAAAAAAGTTGAAAAGAAAATCGATACGAAGAAGCTATCGCTTGATGAACGATTAGCTCAATATATTGTAGAAGGAACAAAAGAAGGGCTCATAGCTGATTTAGATGAGGCTCTTGGGGAAGGCAGAGCTCCTTTAGACATTATCAATGGGCCATTAATGGCAGGGATGAGTGAAGTTGGTGTTCTATTCAATGATAATCAACTGATTGTTGCGGAAGTATTACAAAGTGCGGAAGTTATGAAAACATCTGTTTCTCACTTAGAGCAATTTATGGAAGTGAGCGAAACAGGTAATTCAAAAGGTAAAATCATCTTGGCGACTGTTAAAGGCGATGTTCATGATATCGGTAAGAACTTAGTAGAGATTATTCTTGCTAATAACGGTTACGATATTGTTGATTTAGGTATTAAAGTAACGTCTCAACAAATAATAGAAGCTGTTGAGAAATACAAACCATCCATGATTGGGTTATCTGGTTTATTAGTTAAATCTGCACAGCAAATGGTTTTAACTGCTCAAGATTTAAAAGATAAAAGCATCGATACACCAATTATGGTAGGTGGAGCAGCGCTATCAAGGAAATTCACAGATTTCAAAATTGCTCCGGAGTATAAGGGGACAGTTCTCTACGCAAAGGATGCAATGGATGGCCTAGCACTTGCGAATACGATGCATGATGATGAGCAAAAACAAGAATTTGTGGAGGCACTAGACGAAAAAAGAAAGAAATCTTTAGCTCTAGCTGCCCAAAGACCAACTAAAGAAAAGAAAGCGGAAGAAGTAGTTATTACGGTTAATCCAGCTGAAGTTAAGGTGCCTGAAGACACAAAACGTCATACGCTAGTCGATTATCCTTTACAGACAATTATGCCGTATGTAAATCGTCAAATGTTAATCGGTCATCATTTAGGATTAAAAGGTAAGTTAGATAAGCTATTAGCGGAAAAAGATGAAAAAGCATTGCAACTGACTGACTTAGTAAATACTTTATATGCTGACTTATTGCAAAGTGATTATAGTGTCAATTCGATTTATCAATTCTTCCCTGCACAAAGCGATGGTAAAAAAGTGATTGTGTACAATCCGGAAAATTATAATGAAGTGCTAGAAGAGTTTGATTTTCCAAGACAAGAAAGTGCGCCATTCCTATGTTTAGCAGATTATTTAAAGCCAGTAGGATCAGGTGAAATGGATTATGTCGGATTCTTCGTTGTAACCGCTGGTAAAGGCATTAGACAGCGTAGTGATGCGTGGAAAGAGAATGGAGAATTCTTAAAAAGCCATGCCATTCAATCGATTGCTCTTGAAACAGCGGAAGGATTTGCAGAGCGAATCCATCAAGTAATGCGAGACAAATTAGGCATTAGTGATCCAATTGAAATGACTATGAGAGAACGTTTCTCTGCCAAATACATTGGTCAAAGATTTTCATTCGGCTACCCAGCTTGTCCAAATCTTGAAGACCAAGAAAAGCTATTCCGTTTGTTGAAGCCCGAAGATATTGGAGTTCAATTAACGGAAGGTTGCATGATGGAGCCAGAAGCTTCTGTATCAGCGATTGTGTTTGCACATCCTGAGGCTAGGTATTTTAATGTGGAGAGATAGCGGGTAATAATGGGTTTGATATCTGTATAAATCAGAAGTTTGACTAGTTTTCCTGATAAAACCAGTAGTTATGATTGTGAGTAAACCTTCTTTTATCTTATTTAAATTGGATGAGAGAGGGTTTTTTATTTGGCTTATGTAAAGGAACCGTATTTTTCTAAGGAAATGGAAAGCTTTTTTAAAATTGATAGGTGATCTTGCACAATAACAAAGATTATACAAAAAGGGGTCGTTCAAAAAGTCAGTGATAACTGACTTTTTGGACAGCCCCCTTTCTTACTGCAAGAAAATATCACCATTACCGTTAAAAAGTTTAGTAAACTGCATGATACGCTCATGATTTTTCTGAAGGTATTGATCAACCTCATCAATATTTTGTGCTTTTAAAGACTGACTTAGTGCTGTGAACATATTAATTGTTGAGTAGTGTGGCTGATGCTTCGTTAAGTTATAAATGATCATCGACATACGCATTGAGTCTTGCTTGATATTTTGAAAAGCTTTCAATAGAACGTCGTTATCGTAGCTTTTAAAAATTGTTTCAATAAAATTATATGTTTCAATTAAGTACCCATAGTAGTCGTTTTTTTCTTTTGCGTGTATTTGATGTAGAATAATCGGTTTTAATTGAGAAATTAGTTCATTATTATTTTTTTTGATTAATTGATAAAGAACGATCTTTTGTAAATCATGTAAAAACAAACAATTATCAATAAATGTTTTTTCAGAAAAACCTTTTACATATATACCTTTTTTATCAACAGAGTCTATGTAATTTTTTCGAATGAGTCGTATTAATGCAGTCCGTATTGGTGTGCGACTCATTTTTAATTCCTGGCTTAAAATGTTCTCAGATAATTTATCGCCAGGCATGTATTCGGCTCTAATAAATCTTTCTAGCAATTTGTGATAAGCTTGTCCAGCTAAGGAACCCATATTATTCTCCTCTCTCTAATTTTTAGATTAATTGAAAATAGACAATATGTCATTTAAGTTTACAATATTTTAGTAAATTTCTAACGATTAATTTATACCTCGTTAACAATCAATTGTTATATTCATCTTGTATACAAGTTGTACAACTATTAAATTTTTCGGAGGTCAACATGAAAAAGTATAAGTCGCTTTTCTTAGGTTCTATGTTAATGGGTGCAATAGTATTAAGTGGATGTAGTGATGAGAAAGATGCGAATGCAAAAGGAAATGGTGAATTGGAAGAGTTTGTAATTGCTTACCTTCCACAAGAAAGTTCTGAGCAAAAAGCGAAAGTTGACGCAGCTTTTGAAAAAGATTTAGAAGAATTATTAGGTGTAGAAGTATCATCTTATCAAGCAAATAGCTATAACGCTGCCATTGAAGCCATGAAAAATGATAAAGCAGACTTAGCATTATTTGGAGCATTTTCATATATTGTCGCAAATGAACGTGCCGGTGCGGAAGCCATAGCTGGAATTAATATGGACACAGAACAACCAATGAGTGTGTTCATTGTCCCAAAAGATTCTTCAATTTCATCTCTTGAGGATTTAAAAGGAAAGACAATTGGATTTGCAGATCCTGTTTCAACTTCCGGGCACTTAATGCCAAAAGCACATTTAATTGAAGAGTTAGGTGTGACCGTAGAAGAACTTGAAAAAGAAGGAGAATTCTTTAAAAGTGTTCAGTTTGCAGGAGGACATGATAAGGCAGTAATCGGTGTTACAAATAAGCAGTATGACGTAGCAGCTGTATCACCGGGTGTACTAAAAATGATGATAGATAATGGTGTGATTAAGGAAAATTCATATAAAGTTATTGAAGAAGTACCGAATATTGAAGTTGGTGCAGGCGGTGCTTTTGCAATTCGTGGAGATCATACAAAGGAATTAAAAGAGGAAGTAAAAGACTTCTTATTAAATTATGATGATCCTGCTTATTTAGAAGCATTAACAGGTAGCACAGATACGAAGTTAGCAGAAGTAAATGATAGTGATTTTGAAGAATTTCGTAAAGTAGCAGAATCACTGAATCTAAGTCCGGAAGAATTATTAGCACAATAAGGAGAGCGATATGAACATACAGTTTGAACGAGCGCAAAAAGTGAAACAATCACTTGGCATATTATTGTTTGTCCTGATCATTGGCTTTTCTGTTTGGTATGTGGAACTTGATATCGTGGAACTATTCGAGTCAATACCAACATTTTTTCAATTTATTTTCACAGATTTTTTACCACCAGATTTTAGTGAGATTAGTAATTTTGTTGGACCGGTCGTTGATACTATTTTCCTTGCCTTCATTGCAACAGGTATTTCATGTGCGTTAGGGCTTGTGCTGGCGATTTTAATGGCGCAAACTACAGCGCCGTCAAAAGTGCTTCGTATGGTATTAAAGGCAATTTTAACATTCTCACGAAACATCCCATCACTTGTCTGGGCAGCGGTATTAGTTGTGATTTTCGGAATTGGGAATTTACCAGGCTTACTCGCATTAATTGTCTTTGGCACAAGTTTTCTAGCACGTGTCTATTCAGAGGCAATTGAAGAACTCGATGACCATGCAACAGAAGCAATTGTTGCTTGTGGTGGTAATCACTTTCATGTTTTAAAGCATGCGATTATGCCGCAGTTTATGCCGAGTTTTTTAAATTGGTCACTTTTTATGGTCGAAATCGGCATTCGGGCAAGTGCTATCTTAGGGCTAGTTGGCGCTGGTGGATTAGGAACGATGATTAAACAAACGATGGACTTGTTTCAATATGATAAAACGGCAATGGCGATTGTGATTATGATTATCTTAATTATGATTGTTGAAACAACATCTCAAAAATTAAGGGAGCGAATTATATAACATGACGACGAAGCATGAAGCTATACAGCTGCCAAATGTTCGAAAAAAGAAAATTCCTATCGCTCATGAAAAAACAAAAAGACAGCAACAACTCTTCTTCGGTATAAGTGGACTACTTTTTGTAATCAGCTTATTAGTTGTGGAAATTGATTGGAAGCAATTTGTAGAAGGGGTAGAAAAATTGCCAGCCACACTCAGCAATATGATGCAAATATCACTGACGATGTTACCAGATTATTCAAAAGAAATGTTGGCATCATTAGTTGTTGCATTACTTTCATTACTATTTGGATTAGTACTTTCAATTGTAACGGCGTTTTTAGTAGCGCGTAATATCGCACCTTTTATGTGGTTAAGTTACACAATTCGCTTCTTTGTAATGATGGTTCGTGCTGTGCCGACAACAGTGTGGGTATTGATTGCCGTTGCCAGTATCGGATTTGGATATATGGCAGGAATCTTAGGATTAATCCTACCAACTTCTGCCTATTTAATACGGACGTTTGCAGCACAGATTGAAGAAGTAGGAGATGACACAATTGAAGCATTACGGTCAGTTGGTGCCAACTGGATTCTAATAGTATTTAAAGGGTTATTACCAAAGTTAAAAACAATATTTATTGCGACAATTGCTTTTAAGTTTGAAATTAATGTTGCAGAATCTGTTGTACTTGGAATGGTTGGTGCAGGCGGTGTTGGGATGTTAATCCAAGACTCTATTGCTTACTACAACTTCGGTGACATGACTTTAGGGATTATGATTGTCTTTTTTACGATGTTTATAATTGAGACATGTACAGGTTTATTACGAAAGAAATTGCGTTAGGAGTGAAATCATGAAGCCTTTACTACAAGTGAAAAATTTAGAAATGCAGTATACAGATGGTACAAAAGCCTTGAATGGCATATCGTTTGATGTGAACGAGGGTGAATTTATTGCTGTAATTGGGCCAAGTGGCGCTGGTAAATCGACATTACTACGTTCAATTAACCGACTTGTCACGCCAACAAATGGAGAAATTCTTTATCAAGGGGACTCGTTAATGACAGCGAAAAACAAAGTGCTACGTCAATTACGATCAAATATCGGTATGATTTTTCAACATTACAATGTTGTCGATCGATTAAGTGTTTTAGAAAATGTTCTTCACGGAAATCTTGGAAGAATGGGAACTTTTTCAGGGTTATTCAATCGCTATACAGAGGAACAGAAAGAAGAGGCAATTGCTTTACTTGAAAAAGTCGGGCTGAAAAATGAAATCCGTAAGCGTGTTGATGAATTAAGTGGTGGGCAGCGTCAGCGAGTAGGTGTATGCCGTGCTTTAGCACAAAATCCATCACTTATTTTAGCGGATGAGCCAATTGCATCACTAGACCCTAAATCATCAGCAATTGTTATGGAAAGTATTTATCACAACTGCTTAGAACGAGGCATTGCTTGTCTTGTTAACTTACACCAAGTGGATGTGGCGAAAAAATATGCAACACGCATTATTGCGATTCAAAAAGGTCGCGTGCTATTTGATGGTGCACCAAGTGAATTAACAGATGATTTAATTGTACGTTTATATGAAGGAAAAGAAGAAGAATTAATGGCAGGATAAGGAGAGAGTCTACTATGAATCAGACAAAAACAATAGCATTTGAATCGATTTACAACTTCCGTGATATGGGCGGTCAATTAACTAAAGATGGAAGACAGGTTAAAGAATCCTTATTATTCCGCTGCGGCGAATTAGGTCATGCCACAGAAAATGATATTGAGCTATTAAAGAATTTACAACTGCAAACAATTTTTGACTATCGTGAAGAGAAAGAAGCAAACGAAGGTAAAACACCACATATTGAAGGTGTCGAAAATATTCGTATTGCAGCTAACAATTTAGAAGAAGAATCATCATCTCTTGAAGGGTTGCTTCATAATGAGATGTGGAAGAAAGAAAATGCATTAGGTACGTTTTATACAGAAATGCTATTCGGCAACCCAGCATACCAAGAGCTTATTGCACGTATTAAAAATAAAAAAGCACCTCTTTTACACCACTGTACAGCAGGTAAAGATCGTACAGGCGTTGGTGCAGCATTAATTTACTTACTTCTTGGTGTCGATGAAAAAGACATTATTTACGAATACTTATTAACGAACGAATCAACAGCCAAGCATACGCCAAAATGGTATAGCGTCTTAAAAGAAGAAATGAAAGACCATCCTGAACTATTTGCACAAGTAGCAAATGTTAAACCTCAGTATATGGAAATGGTCTTTGCGAAAATTCGCGAGCATTACTCAGATTATGACACATACTTTAAAGAACAATTTGGCTTAAGTGGTGAAGACATTAACGACATTAGAGAATTCTATCTTGTATAATCACGATGTTCTGTCTTATTTTAAATACTTATTGCTAGGCATTATGTCGGATAGTGCTTTGTGTGGCGAACGAAATTTAACAACTCGTTAATATTAGTATATAAATGACATAGTTTATTGTTAACATAAACTACTATAACCTGAGTAGTAACTTTAATGTGGAGAGATAAAATGAAAAACCTTTCTTCATATAATGAAGGATAGGTCAGACTGTAGGCAAACTGGAATTTTTACGAGCTTGTATACAGTCTGAAGGGGGGCTGTCCGAAAAGTGATTTCAATCACTTTTCGGACGCCCTTTTACGCTTTATTAGCCCTTCGAAGTAGGTTGCGTGAAATAGATAAACTCGGCTGTTATGTTAGAATACCTATATTTGGCGCTTTCGTTCTAGATGTAACCTATGTATCTTCTTAAAAATCTAAAGAATTACTTTCCCATCAATCAAACAAAGATCACAAATAGGACTTATAGGACAACCTTTTTTCTTCAATTAACGTACTTGATAGTTATATAAGAAAAAAGCGATTTTTAAGTCCGCTTCCCAAAACTATTTCTTATAAATCTAAATTACTTCCAGTTCTTGCAATTCCTCACACATTGATAACGGCCCATCCGTTGCAGCTACAACCTTTCTTCCTTTCCTTAATCATAGTTTAATAGCTTCAATAGTAGCATTTGGAATGCTGCCTAATTAAATTAAAACTATACTATTTCAATGGTTGGCCAGAAACTATATGCCAATGGAGATGTTTTGAGTCCTGATAAAAACCTAGGTTAGTTATAACTCTACAAGCACCGTTTTCTTCAGTCACCATAGTTGCGACCTTTTTAATTACTTCTAATAGTTCAAGCAATAGATCGTTATCACTTTCTTCCAATGTAATTAAAGAAGGTATGTGTTTCTTAGGTATAGCAACAATATGAACTGGATAAAAAGGTCTTGTATGATAATAGGCTAAGATATTATCTGTTTCCAATACTTTATTTACTTGCGTTTTACCGCTTAATACTTCATCACAATAAAAATCTTCAGTCATAATGTCCTCCTTAAATAACCTTTTTTTCTTTGGTAATAATATATTCTTTTCACATGTTCCAATAACCTTCTTCGTTAATTCAATAAGATAAAATGTTAGTATGCCGCCCGTATTCGTCGAATTTATATTGACGCAAATAAGATTTAACTATTCCTATACATAACTAATGAAAGTGAAGGAACCCTAAACAGTGAGGAGGTGTAAGTATGACAAAAATTGGTGTGGAACACTCATTAACTGACATTCAAGATGCCTTGACCGAACTTGGATACAACGTTGCTCAATTAGGGCACGCAGAAGACGCCGATGGAGTGGACTTCGATTTTTGTGTAGTAACAGGATTGGACACGAATGTCATGGGTATACAAGATACAAAAACCACTGCATCTATCATCGAAGCAAACGGAATGACCGCTAATGAAATTGTCAATGAAATTAAACGTAGATTAACTCAATAATTAGAATAACAAAAAAGGTCCTCATGAATGTTGTTATGACTTACATGATGGCCCTTTACTAGCTATTTTTAACCCGAATCAAGACTCACCTCCTCCATTAACGTATTTCTACAAAGAAGGTAAGGTTTTTTGTGCTGTTATTAAATATTTTTCACTAAATGAACAATTCATATGCCTTCAAACTATATTAACAAAATACATTTTGATGTTTTAGTATTGAAATGAAAATGACTTTATAAGGGGTATTTAGCCTCTGCATAGAAATAAAAAAAAAGCTAAAAATAAACAAATAGAAAGGAGTGTAAATAATGCCTTTAACAATTGGGAAAAGAATAATGAAAGTCATAGCCATTACTTGTGCCATCGTTGTTGCTATGCTAATAACCTTCTTTTGTAATGATGAAGCAAATTCAGTAGAAGCCATTCAACCAACCGGAGTTAATGATTTTCTACCTATTGAAGAAAGTGAAGAGAATCGAAAGGTTGCATATTTAACATTTGATGATGGACCTTCCAAGAATACGATTCCAATATTAGATATTTTGGATAAATACAAAATTAAGGCTACTTTCTTTGTAATGGCTAATTCAGAACCTGAAGGAGCTGTAGGCTATAAAGAAATGATTAAAAGAGGTCATGCGATTGCACTTCATACATATACCCATGATTATCAAAAGATTTATGTATCAAAAGATGATTTCTTTCGAAATATTAAGAAATTAGAAATTTTTTTGAAAGATAATTACTCCATAAAAACGAAAATATTGCGTTTTCCGGGAGGGTCGAAAAACGTTTCAAGCAAAATTTATGGTGGACCAACTATTATGAAGCAAATTACTTCAGAGTGTGAAACAAGAGGTTATCGCTATTTTGACTGGAATGTGGATTCAAAGGATGGAATTAGTCCGACGGTTAGTGTGCAAACAATTACATCTAATGTTTTAAATGGTGCTAAAGATAAGCAGGAAATCATTATTCTTCTTCATGATATTAACTTAATGAAGAATACAGTAAAGGCTCTTCCTACCATTATAGAAGGATTAAAATCTCAAGGTTTCACCTTTGATGTGATCAGTGATAAAACAGAAGAAATGCAGTTCAAGTAGAGAATGAATATCACAGAAAAGACTTCCGCTTTTAAAAGAAAAACGAGGATTTTATTAGTGGAAGTTAATGAATGCAACATTATATTTGAACTAGAAAAAAAGAATAAAAAAAATTATCTTTTTTGTGTGTCAATATTTTGAACTGTAGCCATTAAAGTGTTAATATATCTTTGAAAACGTTTTATTCACCGATGTCAAAATACTCATATTTTGAACAATATTCTTTACATATTCATTACATGTTCGATTCGTGAAGGAAATTTGGGTATTTAACATTAAGGATAATAGTTTCATACAATCATATACTTCATAAGGTGGGGGTTTAAAGATGGCCAGCCATAGAATGGGTGGGAATCCATGGGGAAATTTAACGGGACCAAACTACGCATATTTGTTAGAGAAATATGAACAGTTCTTACAAGATCCAAGTTCCGTTGATTCAGAAGAGAAAGAATTATTTGATGTATGGGGAGGCCCGGATGAAAATGCGGCAACTTATACTCAAGTAAACGAAGGTACGGTAAGTTTACAAAATTCAAGTACTTTCAGCATGCAAAAAATGAAATCAGCTGTAAAGCTAGTGGCACATATTCGTAAGTATGGTCATCTTGCAGCAAATATTTATCCAATAGGTAAACCTGATGATGAAGAAGTTTCTTTAGAATATTCAAGCTATGGTTTAACTGAACAAGATTTACGAGCTATACCTGCTAATCTTCTTTGTGAGGAAGCACCAAGCTCTGTGAAAGATGGTTATGAAGCAATTCAATACTTGAAAGAGCTTTATACGAAAACAATTGCGTTTGAATTCCATCATGTTCATCAGATTAAAGAACGTGAATGGTTAACAAGCATTGTTGAATCCGGAAGAATGTTTCCGAAAATTTCAAATGAAAAGAAAGTATCATTATTAAAGCGTTTAGGGGAAGTTGAAGGTTTTGAGAAATTCCTTCATAAGACATTTGTTGGTCAAAAACGTTTCTCTGTAGAGGGTCTTGATACTTTGATTCCTGTTCTTGATGAATTAATCTCTGAATCTGTTCAATCAGGAACGAAGAGTATAAACATTGGTATGGCTCATAGAGGTAGATTAAATGTGCTTGCACATGTCCTTGGAAAGCCATATGAAATAATATTTTCAGAGTTTCAAAATGCTCCTAACAAGGAACTTGTACCATCTGAAGGTTCAATAGGAATCAACTATGGTTGGACTGGAGATGTAAAGTACCACCTTGGTGGAGATAAACAAATTAAAGATGATAATACCGTTAAGGCTAGACTTTCATTAGCGAATAATCCAAGTCATTTAGAGTTTGTTGGAGCTATCGTTGAAGGCTACTCAAGAGCTGTTCAAGACGACCGTACGAAACCTGGATATCCTGAACAAGACTTGACTAAATCACTTGCTGTAGTAATTCATGGAGATGCTGCTTTCCCAGGGGAAGGTATTGTAGCGGAAACATTGAATTTAAGTAGATTGAAAGGTTTCCAAACAGGTGGATCAGTTCATATTATCACGAATAATATGATTGGTTTTACAACAGAAAGCTATGATTCACGCTCTACAAAATATTCAAGTGACTTAGCAAAAGGCTATGAAATTCCTATTGTACATGTGAATGCAGATGATCCTGAAGCTTGCTTAGCAGCCGTACACTTAGCGTTTTTATATAAAAAAGAATTTAAAAAAGATTTCCTAATCGATTTAATGGGATATCGTCGCTTCGGTCACAATGAAATGGACGAGCCAATGACGACTCAGCCAGCTATGTATACATTGATAAACAACCACCCTACTGTAAAAGAAATTTATGCTGAAAAATTAATTGAAAATGCAGTAATAACTAATGAAGAATATGCGACAATAGAAGAAGGCATTTTAAAAAAATTAAGTTCTGCTTATAAAAAAATCGCGAATAACAAAAAAGGTATTACACGAGTTACGGAACCACCTGAAACGGTTGAAAAAGGGATTCCTAGTCAAATCACAGCTGTAAGTTTAGATCGTTTAGTTAATATCAATAATGAGTTGTTAAAATACCCAGAAGGCTTTAATGTCTTTAACAAATTAGAGCGTATTTTGAAGCGTAGACTTGCTGCATTCAAAGAAGGCGGCAAAGTGGATTGGGCATTAGCTGAAACATTAGCATTCGCTACAATACTAGAAGATGGAACTCCAATTCGTCTGTCCGGTCAAGATGCAGAGCGTGGAACGTTTGCTCATAGACATTTAGTGTTACATGATAGTGTGAATGGTAAGTTACACACACCATTGCATACACTTCCAACTGCTAAATCTTCGTTCTCTGTTCACAATAGTCCATTAACTGAAACTGCTGTTCTAGCATTCGATTATGGATACGATGTATTTTCTCCAGAGACGCTTGTGATTTGGGAAGCTCAATTTGGTGATTTTGCAAACGTTGCCCAAGTAATTTTTGATCAATTCATTTCAGCAGGACGTGCTAAATGGGGACAAAAATCAGGTATCGTAATCTTGTTACCACATGGTTATGAAGGACAAGGACCTGAGCATTCAAGTGCACGTTTAGAAAGATATCTATCGTTGGCAGCAGAGAATAACTGGACAGTTGCAAACCTTTCTAGTGCAGCTCAATACTTCCATATTTTAAGAAGGCAAGCGAAAATTCTTAAAACAGAAGAAGTTAGACCTTTAGTATTAATGACACCAAAAAGCTTGCTAAGACATGTTAATGCAGCGTCAGTTCCAACTGCATTTACTGATGAAAACTTTAAATTATTCTTTGAAGATCCTATTTCTGAATCTGTTGATAATGCATCAGTAAAACGACTTGTAATAAGCACAGGAAAAATCAGTATCGATTTACATGAATATGCTGAAGCTCAAGAAGATGTTAAAGGAATTAAATTAGTTCGTTTAGAGCAAATTTATCCATTCCCATATGAAGGAATTGAAGCATACTTCAAACAATTTACGAACTTAGAAGAAATTGTGTGGACACAAGAAGAGCCTAAGAACATGGGTGCTTGGACATTTGTTGAGCCGATTTTGAAGGACTTAGCTCCTGCAAAAGTAGATGTTCGTTACAACGGTAGAAGAAGAAGATCAAGTACTGCGGAGGGTGATCCAATCTTCCATAAATCCGAGCAAAATCGTATTATCACTGAAGCATTTCAACAATAAAGCGAAGAGGGGAAACTAACATGGCAGAAATTATTGTACCAGAATTAGCGGAATCAATTTCAGAGGGAACGATTGCACAATGGCTTAAAAAACCAGGTGATGCAGTAGAAAAAGGGGAATATATCGCTGAATTAGAAACGGACAAAGTAAATGTAGAAATCATTTCAGAACATAGCGGAGTAGTGGCTAATCTACTCAAAGAAGAAGGGGATACAGTTCAAGTAGGTGAAGCTATTGCGATTGTTGGTGAAGCGGCAGAAGGTCAAGCACCTGCATCAACAACTGAAGCTCCGAAAGTTGAAGTACAACCAGCAGCTAAAGAAGAGTCTAAAAAAATTGGCGATGCTCCAATTGCTTCACCAGCAGCACGTAAGTTAGCTCGTGAAAAAGGCATTGACTTAAGTGCAGTGGCAGCTAATGATCCTCTTGGACGTATTCGCGTACAAGATTTAAATAATCCAGTGGCTCCTGCACAACCAGCTCCTGTAGCTGCAACACCAGCACAAGCGGCTAAGCAGACTGAAGCACCAAAACAACAATTCGACAAACCAGTAGAAGTTGTGAAAATGTCTCGTAGAAGACAAACAATTGCAAAACGTTTAGTTGAAGCTCAACACACAGCTGCAATGTTAACTACTTTCAATGAAGTAGATATGTCAGCAATCATGGACTTACGTAAACGTAGAAAAGATCAATTCCAGAAAAATAATGATGTAAAATTAGGTTTTATGTCTTTCTTCACAAAAGCAGTAGTAGGTGCTTTGAAGAAATTCCCATTATTAAATGCTGAAATTCAAGGTGACGAGCTAGTAATTAAAAAGTTCTATGATATCGGTATCGCAGTAGCTGCTCCAGACGGCTTAGTTGTTCCAGTAGTAAGAGATGCAGATAAAATTGGTTTTGCTGGGATCGAGCAATCAATCGGTGAATTAGCTGAGAAAGCTCGTAATAATAAATTAGGCTTATCTGACCTACAAGGTGGATCATTTACAATTACTAATGGTGGAACATTTGGATCATTAATGTCTACACCAATTTTGAATGCTCCTCAAGTTGGTATTCTTGGTATGCACAAAACACAATGGCGTCCAGTAGCACTTGATGAAAACTCAATGGAAATCAGACCGATGATGTACATTGCACTATCTTACGATCACCGTATTGTTGATGGTAAAGAGGCAGTTAGCTTCTTAGTAAAAGTAAAAGAGTTACTTGAAGATCCAGAGCAATTATTATTAGAAGGTTGATAGATATATAGAAGAGAACTCCTGTGGAATTAATCCACAGGAGTTTTTTTGAAGGTATTCGCAATACTGTTTATATTGCTTTATAACGGAAAGTGTGGAATGAATAGTGTATTCACTAAATCTATGTTTTACTTCTTCTATCCTGTTCATTTATGGGCGATTTACATGATTGGTTATTTTTTATGTGAATAAAAATACAAATAAAATAATAAAAATAAGACAAATCTTTTGAATTATATATGAAGTCTGTTATATAATGTCCTCAATGTACAACAAAGGGGGAAGTATTATATTGAATCAAGTAACTGAAAAAAAATCAAAGGCAACAAATTGGGTATTAGGTATTTGTGCATTTGTTCTACTTTCGGGGTTTGCCGGGATATTTACAAATGGGGATCAACAATCTTTAAGCAATAAAGCTGAAAAGATTTTGGCAGTACGTAACTAATATAAAGATATCAATAGTAAATAAAGGGGTATTTACTAATAATGGGTATTTTACATTTTGTGTAAATGTATGTTGAGGCAATGAATCACTAGGATTCATTGCTATTTTTTTTGAAATGAAAAAATCAACTGGAAATTATTTTACAATGAATGGCCATTTTATTTTTGTTAAGGTTAGTAGGACTTAGAGAAGAGGAGGAAATAATATGAAGAAATTACTATCTGTTCTAGTAATAACTGCTACTATGCTCCTGATATCTTTGGCACCTACAACTGGAGTAGCTAAAACAGAGGCTGCATCTAAAAAGAGAAACAGTAAAGGTGAATTAGTACACACTACCAAAACAACTGAAAGTGTTAAAGATATAGCAATTCAATATGGAGTACCTCTAGAAGATTTAATAGAGAAAAATAATGTGAATAGTAAAACGTTAGGCAAAGGTGAACAACTAGTTTTACCCAAAACGTTAACTTCTCAAGAGAAAGATCTTATGGCAAGACTTGTACACGCAGAAGCGAAAGGTGAGCCATATAATGGGAAAGTAGCAGTAGCAGATGTTGTATTAAATCGTGTTGAAAGCGATAAGTTCCCAGACTCGGTGGAACAAGTAATTAACGCTAAAGGACAATTCTCACCGGTAGCAAATGGTTCAATCAATAAACCAGCTTCCAAAGAGAGTAAAAAAGCTGTTAATGAAGCAATTGCACTGCAAGAAGAAGGTACAGAGGCTACATTCTTTTATAATCCAACAAAGACGAATGATCAGTGGATAAAGTCTTTACCAGTAATTGAGAAAATCGGTAACCATAATTTCGCGATTTCTTAAGTAGAAGCAGTGTGCTGATTGTGCACTGCTTTCTTGTTTTTTTAATATGTTCCTTTCTATCATAAAAAATACTGCTTTAAATTTACATATGATATTTCTTTGCTTATCAGATTGTTAGAAAGTCATATAAGTTTTTTGAAATAATGTCTATCATGTAAAGTATAACTAATATATAATGTAACAG
>NZ_JBALMO010000082.1:917-11456 GCF_036963345.1 Bacillus sp. JJ722 | reverse complement strand
ATATTAAATAAGGAACAATAATACTTGTTGAGAATTGTGAGTATAATGCAGAGGTAAGACTATCTATAAAAGATGGTTTACAAGCTGTTAAATATGAAATAGATAGAGAAGGAAAAATTTCTCTAGCAGGTGCAATAATCTCTTCTAATTGTGTTTGCACTTCCAACATTCTACTACCTCTTCCTACTATTATTATATGAGCATCGTTAGTAGCCATTTTAGTTCCTTTTACTTGGTCTAGCACTAACTGAGACATTTTACTTGTAACTCCGATAGGATTTCCATATGATAGATCGATTGAAGGATGCAACAATTGTAATCGAACTAGTTCTTGAGGAATATCGTATGTCACATGTCCTGCTGTTAATAGGAGAAAAGGAATCACTGCAATCTTCGTTGCACCTTGCTTTACACATTTGTCAAAACCATCTTCAATTGTAGGTGTAGCCAATTCAAGAAAACCAAATTCCACAATTGGAATATGCGAGAATTCCTTTTGACACTCATTCATAAAAGCTATCGCTTCGGCACAAGAAGATTGACGTCTGCTTCCATGACAAATAAACAATACCGCCTGCATTTACAATGCCTCGCTTACTTTATGACTCATAACAGGTGTTTCCCACCAATTAAGAGAATCATGATACTTTACAACCTCACCAACCACAATCATACAAGGATTCGTTACTTTTTCATCACATGCTTTCTCCACTACATTCTCTAAAGTTGAAATGATCGTTCGCTGTGATGATAGTGAAGCAGTTTGGATTAGTGCTACAGGTGTTTGAGCAGACTTACCGAAATGAATCAATCTTTCTCGTATATAAGCCAAATTAGCAACTCCCATATAGATAGCCAACGTATCGATACCTTTCGCTAAGCTTTCCCACTTCACATCATCTTCTTTACCATCTTGACGATGACCGGTAACAAGGGCAAAGCTCGCACTGCAATCTCGATGTGTCACTGGAATACCAGCATAAGCTGGGGCAGCAATGCCTGCTGTTATACCAGGAATAATTTCAAATGGAATGCCGTGTTTCACAAGAACCTCTGCTTCTTCTCCCCCTCGACCAAACACAAAAGGATCCCCTCCCTTTAGTCGCACAACAATCTTGCCTTTCTTCGCATAATGCACAAGTGAATACGATATTGTTTCCTGATGCATCGAATGATCTCCTGGTTGCTTACCACAATAAACCACATCGGCTTCCTTTTTTGCAAATTGTAAAAGTTCAGGATTAACAAGTCGATCGTAAAGAATAATATCTGCTTGTTGAATACACTTCAAACCTTTTACAGTTATTAAATCTAAATCTCCTGGCCCTGCTCCTACTAAATACACTTTGCTCATTTCATTTCCACCTCTCTTCATATATCATCTAATGATTACTGACTTTTCGTTCTGTCGCCTCTTTCTCATACAACACATACGCATTTCCTGTACGAACGCGTTTCTTCTCATGTAAAATAACCTCATCTGTTACTGGCTCATACAAGAAATGCTTTTCAAGCTCCGTATCAGCTAGACGAAAAGCCTGCTGATCATCCGTTGCCGCTACAACTACAGGGAAAACTTCATTACCAATCTTCACTTCAAAACGATATAAATACATAGTCTTTTTCTCCTTTAGGAAACTTGCTCACTTAAACGAGCTATCGCTTCATCTAAACTTTGTTGAATATGAGCAATGCCCACTCGAATAAAGAATTCTTGATATGTCTCACTCAATAACTTATGTGTTTTGAAATCATTCAACAAATATTCCAAAACAAGCTGCACTTGATCTCCATGCACTTTACCCTTTAATTTTTGGTTAAAGGAACCACCATTCTCTAGTGTACCGCCTACATAAATCTCAAAAGCTTCCACCAATGTCTTATCTTTCGTTTTCATAAGCACACCTTGTAAACCAATATCAGCAATTTGGCGTTGTCCACAAGAGTTAGGGCATCCCACAATATGAATACGAATAGGAACATCAAGCTCGATGTGTTCATCTAAATAATGAGCAATACGAGTCATGCGAGCTTTTGTTTCAACTAAGGCGAGATTGCAATATTCAATACCTGTGCATGAAACTGCGTGACCAATAAATGAATTCGGCTTTGCAGTAATCCGCTCAAAAATTTTTTCTTGTAATAATTGTTCAGTTAATTCATTCGGTACATTTGCAATGATTAAGTTTTGTGAATTACAAGTACGAATTTCTCCGTTCCCATATTTTTTTGCGATTCTAGCAAGCTCAAAAACTTCATCACTATGCAATCGGCCTACCGGGACATTGAAGCCCACATAACTTAAGCCTTCCTGTTTCTGAGGGTGAACACCATAGAAATAACCAGCATTCCATTTCTTAACTGCATCTTCACCTTTTGATAATAAGGGCCCTGTATATTTCTCTAATACTTCTTTAAACTTCTCGACGCCCCAGTCAGCTATTAAGAATTTTAATCGAGAGCGGACACGTTTTTCACGATAGCCGTAATCTCTGAAAATAGTTGTAATGGCAACAGCTGTCTCCTTCACCTCTTCAGGCTTGATAAAAACATCTAGCTGCTGAGCTAAATATGGTCGTGCCGATAACCCTCCACCAACTTTTATATGAAATCCATTCACCCACTCTCCTGCAATTTCTTTCCGTGCTGGAGTGAAAGATAGGCAGTTTATTTCTGCATTAGCAGCATTATGAACATTTGCAGAAATAGACATTTTATACTTTCTTGGTAAATTCGAAAAATCTTCATTACGTTGAAAGAATTCAAATACTTCCTTCACGATTTCACTCGTATCAAATAATTCATTTCGATCTAATCCTGTTATCGGATTACCAACAATGGTACGTGTAATATCGCCACATGCGCCTGCACTTGATAACTCTACATCTTCTAATCTCTGTAGAATATCTGGTATATTCTCAATTGTTAGCCAATGAAATTGAATAGCTTGACGCGTTGTAATATCTACCACATCACGCCCGTAATCTTTCCCTATTCCAGCCAATGTTTCTACTTGTTCTGCATTTAGTATCCCCGATGGCACGTTCACTCGCATCATAAAATAGCCTGCTTCTTTCGGTCTTTGCAAATACAAACCTGCCCATTTAAAACTATCCCAATCCTCTTTCGGAATTGAAGCGAAACCATTTTTCGCATATGTTGGTATATCATCAAATATTCGCAACCCATCCTTCACTAGTTTCTTCTTCTCGCTTGCATTAATATTGTCATCGTCAGCCCATTTTTTTACATAACCCACAATGTAACCTCCCCTTTCAAATAAACTTTCTCGTTTTTAAATAAGCTATAATTTCATTTACCGACTCTTCAATAGATAGCCCTGCTGTATCAATAATTAATTCAGGACGAACTGGCTCTTCATAAGGTGAATCAATACCAGTAAATTGTTTTATTTGTCCTTCTCGAGCTTTTTTATATAATCCTTTTGGATCTCTTTGTTCACAAGCATCCAATGGGCATTTAACATATACCTCAATAAATTCATCATTCTGCAAACTCGCACGAGCTCGATTACGATCCTCCTGGAAAGGGGATATAAAGGCTGTAATAGCAATTGTTCCATTATCCACAAATAACTTAGCAACCTCAGCAATTCTTCGAATATTCTCCGTACGGTCCTCCTCTGAAAATCCAAGATCACTATTCAATCCGTGACGAACATTATCACCATCAAGAACGTAAACACTAATGTTCTCTGAGAATAGTTGCGCTGCTAATTCATTAGCAATTGTCGATTTTCCTGATCCAGAGAGACCAGTAAACCAAATGACAAAACTATGATGACCATTTTGTAAGCGTCTTTGTTGAACATGTACCTGCGAATCATGCCACGTAATATGCTTTTTCACTATAACCACTCCTACGCTTTCACTTTTTTCTCTTGCAAACCTTCAATCAATACTTGAATTACTTCTTTCCTACTAAATGTTGAAGGTGGAACTTCACCCACTCTCAACATCTCACGCACTTTTGTTCCTGATAAAATGACTCGTTGATCAGTAGCATGCGGACATGTTTTGTCAGAAGCCATTCCTTCACATGCATGACAATAAAAACTATGCTCAAAGAAAAGCGGTGTTATGCCAATATCTTCACGAGAAAAATTCAAGAAAATCTTCTGTGCATCATATGTTCCATAATAATTACCTACACCAGCATGATCGCGTCCCACTATAAAATGTGTGCAACCATAGTTCTTTCTCACAATGGCATGAAAAATCGCTTCTCTTGGTCCCGCGTATCTCATCGCAGCAGGGAAAACAGCTAATTGTACCCGATTCTTCGGATAATATTTTTCAAGTAGTACTTCATAACTCTCCATGCGAACATCAGCCGGAATATCATCACTCTTCGTTTCACCTACTAATGGATTTAAAAACAACCCATCCACTATTTCCAATGCTGACTTTTGAATATATTCGTGTGCCCGATGAACGGGATTACGCGTTTGAAAACCAACTACTGTTTGCCAACCTAGCTCAGCAAATATCGCTCGTGTTTCACTCGGTTCAAAATGATAGTTAGCGAACGCTTTTGCTGGCTTTTTGATTAGCGTAATAGAACCTCCAACATACACATTAGGTCTTTCAAAAAGAACGTTAACCCCTGGATGCTCTATATCAGTAGTTCCATATACTAATTGCGCTTCTAACGCTTTATCTGCTGAAAAAACATCCTGTACATCAAGAACTCCATATGTTTCACCTTCAAAGGTAAGTCGTACTTTTTCACCTATTGTAAGCTCTGTAGATGCTTCTTCTGTAACAGGAAGTGTTATTGGCAGACTCCATACAATTCCGTTTTGTAGGCGGGATTTTCGAATAACACTCTCATAGTCCTCTTTCTTTAGAAATCCTGTTAATGGGCTATATGCTCCTACAGCTATTAACTCCAAATCGCTTAATGAAATACGATCTAAAGGTAGCTCCTTTTTAACATCTTCTATGTTTAAATTAGAATTATATTGCTGAATCAATGCTCCTCCATGTGGTAAAATAGTAGTCATTTTATGCTTCCCCCTTTTTTTTCGGCGCTAAATGTAAGCCGCATTCTAATTTCCCTTTCCCTTGCCAACGACCATCTCGACTGTTAGTTGTTACCGCTTTTGTACATGGCTCACAACCAATACTCGGATAGTTAAAATCGTGTAATGAATTGTATGGTAAATCATGTTCTCTTACATGAGCCCAAATTTCATCCCATGTCCAATGAATCAATGGACAAATTTTTATGAGTTGAAATCGGTCATCTTTATTAATAAATTGAACATGCTTTCTTGTTATTGATTGTTCTCTTCTTAATCCAGAAATCCAAGCATCCACTTTCTTTAATTCTTCTTCCAATGGCTGCACCTTTCGCAATTGACAACAAAAATCCGGTTTGCTTTTCCATAACTCTGGTCCATGCTGCTCACTTTGTTCAGCAACCGTTAAGCTTGGCTTCTTCAGTTCAATCTGCAATAAAGGATACCGCTCCTTTGTTTTTTCAATCGTTTCATACGTTTGTTCGAAGTGAAGTCCTGTGTCTAAGAACAACACCTTCGCATTTGTCTTTACTTGTTGTATTAGGTGCAGTAACACGCTAGCTTCTACGCCAAAGCTACATGCGTAAAGCAGCTTTTCACCATATTGCTTATACGCCCACTCTAATACTGAATATGCACCTTTTCCTTTGCTTGTTTCCGAGAATATCGGGATATCCTCTTCCTTAAAAGTCGAATAAAGCAAATCTTCCACACTCCATCTTGTTTAACTAATTTACTAATCTGTGACTACGCAAAAAAGGCAGCCTTAACCAACACGATATTGTGTTGAATTAAAGCCGCCTCTAGTTTTCTAGTCAGCGATTTATTTCAATCTTACTTTTTCATTCTTTTCAAGTTGAATCACTTTTCCATCTTGAACGATTATTGTAATCGATCCAAATTTCATCGTTTTAAGCATATTACTAATTTGTAAAGCTAGAGATTGATATTCACGGTCTAATTCCACAACTGTACCTCCTTAAAAAATTTTCTTGAATTAAAAATCTTTTGGTAGGACAGACTTTTACAGAAGTGCTTACTCTCTCATACCTTCAATAACATACAAACCATACCATGTAGCTGCTTTCTTCATACAGATATGAAGACTCCAATCAGCCTTTCCCTTCGTTTTATTTTCAAAATACATTTATTGTATATTCTGTTTTTTCAAATAATATCACATTTATCGTCAATGTCAACCCGAGTTTATACATAGGAATAATATTTTTTAGAAATAAACGGTGATAAACCTTGATATAATAGCATTTATACAAATTTTTTCTTTTAGTTACAATGAAAAAATTGGACAAATACAAAAAAAACCTACTTCTACAGTAGGTTTTTTTATCAAGTCATCTATATCATATTTCTTCGATTTATAATACGCTTATAAATTTGATGAAGCACTTCTGAAAACACTAATCCAATTGCAATGCTTCCAGAAATTAAGAAAGCTTTTGCTGCTAAATTAATAGCTGTATTGTAATCATTCTCCACGAAATGCCGCATTGCGTTATAAGCCATCCCACCTGGTACTAGTGGAATAATTCCACCTACAGTGAAAATGGTCATAGGTGTTTTATATATTTTCGCGAACATTTGACTAATAACAGCAATCAACGTAGATGCAATCGCCGTTGCTAGAATAATATCCATGCCATTTTGCGTTAAAGTAAAATAAACAATCCATCCAATCATACCAACAAATCCACATTTCAATACCGTCTCGCGTGGAACATTAAAAATAATACCAAACCCTGCAGATCCAATGAAACTTGTAACAAGCTGTGCTAAATATGCCATGTCTATCCCACCTTTATAGTAGCGTTAAAACAATTGCAATGCCGCCACCAATTGCAAAAGCTGTTAAGAACGCATCGGCTCCTTTTGATATACCAGACACTAAATGCCCTGCCATTAAATCACGAACAGCATTCGTTAATAATAATCCAGGTACAAGAGGCATGACCGAGCCTATAATAATTTTATCTAACTCCTGACCAAATCCAATATGAACGAGTATATAAGAAACTACACCAATAATGACTGCAGCTAAGAACTCAGAAACAAACTTTACATTTACGAGCCAATTAAAGAAAAGAAAACCTAAAAAACCAAGACCACCCGCAATAACTGCTGGAATAAAATCTTTCCAACCACCTAAAAACATAATCACGAAACATCCGCTTGATAGCGAAGCTGCCAAAAGTTGAGTGGTCACCGAAAAAGTGACTTTCTTTGCTTCGATTTCTTGTAAGGCGTCATAAGCTTCTTTAACTGACAGCCTTCCCTCACTGATGCTTCTTGACACTTTATTCACATTCGTTATTTTCAATAAATCTGTTGTTCTATTTGAAACGCGAACAAGCTTTGTTTTCTCTTGCTCATCCGAATGAATCGAAAATATAATTCCTGTTGGAACAACAAAACTATCGCATTTGGTCATCCCAAATGCATTTGCTATTCTTAACATCGTATCTTCTACACGATACGTTTCAGCCCCATTTTCTAACAACATTTTCCCGGCAAGAAGACAAACTTCCATTACTTCTTTTTGTTTTTTCTGCTCCATCGTATGTACCTCTTTCAGAAACGTATCCTACACCTCTAGTAGTTATACCTTACTTTCTATTGTATTCGCAACCTAAAAAAATAAACTGTATAAAAAAACTACAGTTTTAAAAAAAAAGCAAAAAAACGGATGAAATAAATTCATCCATCCCTATGCTTCCATATACAATATTTCATAACTTTCATCATCAACCGTAATGGTGAAACCAATATCGACATTTGACCTCCGCATAACGTCCATCTCATAGACACCCTCAGCGTGTACGACATTCGTAATGATGAAATGTTCATCTTCATTATGCTTCAATTGGTGTAGTACGTTAATCATCATTACACTTTCTTTCAGACTTTCTTCATCCGTTAGGACACGCAAGAGTTTTGCATCACCTTTTGCTGGAAATGTTTCTTCAAGAGTCTCCTTATAAAAAGGTTGCACTTTCATGCCAATTTTCAAGTCACTCTTCTTCAAAGATTCACCGTCAGATGTTTGAAGCTGTGTATCGCTATTAATGTTATAAATGGTATCACCTATTAATACAAGATCATCTTTAACAAACTGAGTAATATACCCTTCTGTACCCCCATTCACGGACGAATCATCTTCACAACTAATAAGTAAACTAACGATTACTATAAAAGGAAGCAACCATTTCATTCTCTTCACCTCGATGTGACAATGAAGCTTATTTTTTGAAAAAAAACTTCTGTCCTAATGCCTCAAACATACGTGGAAATACCGCATAAAAGACCGTACCAGCATTCATCCATCCAGGCAGATTAATTTCTCGTTTATTTGTTAGCATACAAGAAATAATTTTTTCTGCTACATCTTCCGGACGAAGCATATATTTTTTTACATTCTTTACATACGTCCCAGAAGCATCGGCTGTTTCAAAAAAATTCGTCTCAATAGGACCAGGATTTACGGTTGTGACAAATACATGATGTTCAGCTAATTCTAAACGTAAAGCATTAGAAAAGCCAAGAACCGCGTGCTTTGTTGCAGCGTATACACTTGATTTTGGTGTAGCTACTTTCCCAGCTTGAGATGCAATATTTATGATATGTCCCGATTGTCTTTGAATCATTGAATCGAGAACCATTCTTGTACAAGCCATTAATCCAAAAATATTTACATCTAGCATTCTTTTTGTTTCCTCTAAATCCATTTCACGCGCTTCTTCAAAAATACCAAAACCAGCATTATTCACTAGAACGTCAATATTACCTACATTTTTTATTACATCAGTAAATACTCGCTCCATTTCCGATAAGTTAGATACGTCCAATTGGAATGAGTATACTTCGACACCAAATTGATTAACTAATGATTTCTCTAATTCTTTTAATCGATTAAGACTCCGTGCAATAAGAACTACGTTTGCCCCACATTTCGCCGATTGAATAGCTATTTCTTTTCCTAACCCACTTGATGCTCCAGTAATAACTACTGTTTTATTATTTAATCTATTCAATCTTTCCACCTCAAGCTTTACTTCACAGAATAAATCATTCCGCGTTCTGTTTCTTCTCCTCTAATTTCTCCTAAATCTTCTAAATAGTCAAGTTGTGCCAGCGTTTCTGAAATTGTTAACCCAAACTGTTTCTTAAATAAAGTCGGAAATAGTTGCTTACAAATATCGAAAACTGTAGATGGCTCCTTGCAAAGCATATCTTTGACTTTCATTGCTCGTTCATGCTGAGCCGCTAATCGTTTGTGAATGAGTTCCTCCGGTTCTCGAATCACTTCACCATGACCTGCATATACAGATTGAATAGGCATCTTTAATAAACTACGTAAAGACTCATTTAATAATAGTTGAGCTTTAGGACGATTTTCACCAACTACCATTGGAGGCTCAATAAGTGGATTTGGTGACACATGTTGCAATAACAAATCTCCTCCAATTAAAGCTCCATCCTCTTCTCTTAATAAAACAATATGCGTTCCGGCATGACCTGGCGTTTCATACACTGTCCAGCCAGGTAACCCTGGAACACTGTCGCCCTCTTGCAACGTATGTGTAAGAGAACGATTACAGCCCATATTTAACGCATCTTCTAACGAACCAATCTTATTAAAAAAATCATCAGGCACTCCCATTTTCTTAGCTAATTCCCAAAAGTATCCTTCACTTTCTTCGATTTTTTCCTGCGTCATAGTAAACCAAAACTCATTGTCAGGATGGCCAAGTAATGGAATATCCGAAGGAAAAAGCTCTACACCCCCAACATGATCCGGATGGTGATGTGTAAGGAGAATCTGATCTATATCACTCATTTCCAATTCAAGTTCTTTTAACCCTGCCTGAAGAGCTTCTTTTGTAGCTGGTGTTTTAGCTCCAGTATCAACAAGTGTTAAGGCTTCACCTTTTATTACGTACGCATTAATATCCCCTACTGGAAAAGGAGTTGGAATAGCGATTTGTGCAATATTATTTTCCCATTTTTTCATTTTACTCACCTTATTTATAAATTATGAACTATCATTCATTTTGATTATTACAAGTTTACTACTATTATATACATATTGTCATTATTTTAACGCGATAAAATGTAAATATTCTGATATATCAACAACTGACTATTGACATATACTATAGTGTTCATTCATAATCTAATAATATATTTCATACTAAGCGTCTAAGTAAGAATAGTAAATAAAGTATAACAAGAAGAGAGTGAAGTTCGTTGGCTGAAAAACTTCACAGTTCCATGCTTTATTGAACCTACCTTACGAGCTGTTAGGCAAACCTAACCGTTTCCCAACGATATAGGGTGTAAAGTGCATCTCTTTAGAAGAGGTGAACAAAGGTGGTACCACGGAAGCAAAATCTTTCGTCCTTTATTTGAGGATGAAAGATTTTTTTTATTTTATTTGCTACTAAAAGCTAATAATAAACCAAATAGATGACCAAATTCTT
>NZ_JBALMO010000082.1:0-886 GCF_036963345.1 Bacillus sp. JJ722 | reverse complement strand
AAATTCTTTAAGGGGGAATAAGTAAATGAGTAAAATTGCCTTTGTAGGTGCTGGTTCGATGGCAGAAGCTATGATTTCCGGAATTACCTCAAGAAGCAATCAGTCACCAAACCAAATTACAGTAATGAACCGCAGCAATGACGAACGACTGTCAATCTTAAATACAACATACGGTGTTAAGACAACACATGATTATGATGTTTTATTAAAAGATGCCTCTATCGTATTCCTTGCAATGAAACCGAAAGACGTCTTTTCTGCATTATCAACAATAAAATCATTTTTACATGAAGGGATGCTTATCGTTTCAGTTGTGGCTGGAGTTTCCATGGATAGTATTGAAACAATCATTAATAAAAAAGTCGCCATTATCCGTTCTATGCCAAATACATCTGCAACGATTGGAAAATCAGCTACGGCAATCGCTCAAAACCGTTTCGTTACCAATGAGCAGCTCCAAGTCGTAACAACCTTGCTTGAAACAATTGGTCAAGTCACACTTGTTCAAGAAAATCAATTAGATGCTGTTACGGGCTTATCTGGAAGTGGTCCTGCGTATATATACTATTTGGTCGAAGCAATGGAACAATCTGCTGAGAAAATCGGTCTTGATAAAGAAGCAGCTAAAGCATTAATTCTTCAAACTATAATTGGAGCAGCTGAAATGCTTCAAAACTCAACAAAGACACCGCAAACATTACGTAAAGAAGTTACGTCACCTGGTGGAACTACAGAAGCAGGCATTCATGTTTTGCAATCTCATCAAGTGCAAGAAGCGTTCATTAATTGTATCGTAGAAGCTACTGCTCAATCGAAAAGACTCGGAGAAAAGCTTAGCCAAGAAATTCAAACAAAATCACTAATGATATAAAATGAAACTTTAATC
>NZ_JBALMO010000081.1:5556-13596 GCF_036963345.1 Bacillus sp. JJ722 | reverse complement strand
GTTTCACTTTATAAAAATAAATCTAGCAATCTTAAAAAATATAAGTATTTGAATAAATCAGATGAATATAATGATTCATAGTGTTATAACTGTTAAGATTGTATATTGGTAAATGTAACGAAATATATTTTGGATAGGAGGAGTATTATACATATGAAGAAAAAAAGTCTATTTCGTGTAGCAATGTCAGTCGTGATGACATTTATATTACTCATTTCCATGCTTCCTGTACAAGCTAAAGGAGCAAGCAATGCTGCACCAAAGAATGAAATGCGTGCAGCTTGGATTTCCACTGTGTGGAATATAGATATGAAAGCAGGTATGACGAAAGCTCAATATACAACTTGGGTACGTAATACATTAGATGACTTAAAGGGAAAAAAGTTTAACACAGTTATTTTTCAAGTGAAACCAATGAATGACGCATTATATCCTTCAAAGCTAGCGCCTTGGTCAACATTCATTACGGGTAAAACACAAGGGACGAGCCCTGGATATGACCCGTTACAAATTATGTTAGACGAAGCCCACAGCCGAGGAATGGAACTGCATGCATGGGTGAATCCGTATCGAGTAGCTACATCAGAATCGGCGTACAAAAGTTTATCGCCAGATAATGTGGCTCGTAAACACCCTGAGTGGGTAGTTAAATATGATGGTAAATATTTTCTAAATCCTGGTCTTCCAGAAGTACGTGATTATTTGACTGATACAGTGAAAGAATTAGTATCAAATTATGATATTGATGCTGTACATATGGATGATTATTTTTATCCAGGTAAGGGTTTCCCTGATCAAGAGACGTTCAAGAAATATGGAACTTCATTTAAAAATATAGAAGACTGGCGTCGAGATAATGTAAATGTATTAATTGAAAATTTATATGAATCTATCGAGTCTATTGATTCAAATGTTCAATTTGGTATATCTCCTCGTGGCATTTGGCGTAATAAGTCAAATGATCCAACAGGAAGCGATACGAATGGTTCAGCGAATTATGATAGTTTATACGCTGATACTAGACAATGGATTAAAGATGGAACAATTGACTATATTACTCCTCAAATCTATTGGTCTAGAAGCTTTAAAGCCGCAAACTATTCTATTTTACTAGATTGGTGGAACAATGAAGTTCAAACATATGCGAAGGTTCATCCTGTAAATCTGTATATTGGTGTAGCTGATTATAAGGTAGCCAAAGATTCAGATACGGCATGGAATAACAAAATGGAATTACCAAATCAAATAGTAGCAAATAGAACAAAGGCGAATGTGAAGGGACAAATGCATTTTTCATTAAGTGACCTTCAAAGCAATCGTCTTGGGTATGCTTCTTATATTAAGGACAACCTGTATAATTACACTGCTTTAACACCTGCGGTACCTTGGAAGAACGCTACTGTACCATCAAAGCCAACGACAGTACAAGCAACTGTGGAAGAGACTGGTATTAAGCTAGCAATCAATGATAAAAACAGTTTTAAACCGAAGAAATATGTTATCTATCGTTTTGATGGCGATAAAGAAGGTTCATATACAGATCCAAAAAACATAGTGGATGTTGTTTATAATACGAATGGAAATACAACATTCGTAGACAAGACAGCGAATCCAAAGAACACATATACGTATGGAGTTACAGCAGTATCACCAACAGGTGTGGAAAGCAATGATGCAACTGTTGCAAAAGTAGGAGATATTGAAGAAGTAGTCTATATCTTTAAGGATATTAACTCTGCACATCGTGCGTATAAAGAAATTGCCTATTTAGCAGAAGGTGAAATTGTTGGTGGGGATACGAAAGGATACTATAATCCTAGTCAACACGTAACACGTGCTGAAGCGGCAGCGATGATTGGACGTGCACTAAATCTTGATGGTACACAGAGAAAGACTTCATTTAAAGATGTTAGTTCTAGCAACTTTGCATCCGGATACATTCAATCGGCTGTAGATCAAAAAATTCTGTCTGGTTACAGTGATGGTACATTCAAGCCATACGATAAAATCACTCGTGGTGAGATGGCTGTAATGATCAGTAAAGCGTTTGATTATAACTTTGGTGGATCACTATCTGGAGCTGCTAAAGCTTTAACATCTAGAGGTATTGCACAAGGTATGGCAGATGGTAGTTTCGGTGCTGACTTGAACATTATTAGAGCTGACTATGCTGTATTTTTAGCAAGAGCTATTGATTACAATCTTCGTATAAATAGCCCAGCTATTTCATTTACTGAAAGCATGTCAGTTCAACCGGATTCTTTATCCGTTCGAAAAGGTCCTTCAGATAAGTATGCACAAGTAGGAACATTGAAGAAGAACAATGTTGTAACAATCGGCTACCAAGTAGGAAGCTGGTCACTTATTAAATCAAGTAATAATGTAGTAGGCTTTGTTCCTACTGCTAATTTAGTGAAGTAATATTAAAGAAGGGGCTGTTCGAAAAGTGATTTCAATCACTTTTCGAACGCCCTTTTACGCTTTTTAGCCCTTCGTTATAGGTTACGAGAAATTTGTTATGCTTGCTATGTATCTTTAAAATGCCCACCTTTGGCGCTTTCGGGAAAGATAAAAATCCATTTAAATTAGACGAATGCCTATGTAGAAATCTAAAATACCATTACCTTATGGGACACCCCCTTTGTATGGATGGTCAAGCTTATAATAGTTTACTAACGTCCTAGAAAATGAAGAGAAAAATTCTTCTAAGATTAATATGGGAAAAATAGTAATTAAAAAGTTTTGTGCTTTATCGAGTAAAAGTGATATAATATTGTGTATTAAAATTACGTGTTAGGTAGTTTTTACTTCTTACACTTGTAAAAAGGCTGAATATTCTATTAATTCAGTAAGTAAAACAACATAAATTGAGAGAATATTTAACTGTTTTATATCCAAAATTTGGGGGAACTAGATGTGGCAAATAAAGAGTTGAAAAGAGATTTAAAAAATCGGCATGTACAATTAATTGCTATAGGAGGAACGATTGGTACTGGCTTATTTTTAGGCTCTGGTAAGTCGATTCAATTAGCGGGACCATCGATTATTTTCGCGTATTTAATTGTCGGCATTGCCGTGTTTTTTGTAATGAGAGCTTTAGGAGAATTGTTATTGTCTAATTCAGGCTATATGTCTTTTACAGAATTTGCTGCTGAATATATTGGACCATGGGCTGGATTTGTTACAGGATGGACCTATTGGTTTTGTTGGATTATGGTGGCGATGGCTGATATTATTGCTGTTGGTGTTTACATGCAATACTGGTTTGATATACCACAGTGGGTACCAGCGATAATTTGTTTAATTATACTAATGTGTTTTAATTTATTAACGGTAAAATTGTTTGGAGAATTAGAATTTTGGTTTGCTATTATTAAAGTTATTACAATTATCGCTTTAATTGTTGTTGGGGTTATTTTACTTATTATAGGTTTTAAAACGAATACGGGTACAGTGTCCATTAATAATTTATGGGAACATGGCGGCCTATTTCCAAATGGTATTACAGGATTTTTACTTTCGTTTCAAATGGTCCTATTTGCATTTGTTGGTGTAGAATTAGTTGGGGTTACCGCTGCTGAAACGTCCGATCCTAAGAAGAATATACCTTCTGCCATTAATAAGATTCCAGTCCGTATATTGCTGTTTTATGTTGGGGCTTTATTTGTTATATTATGTATCAACCCTTGGAATCAACTAAGTGCGGCCAGCAGTCCGTTTGTACAAGTGTTCACGCTGGTTGGTATACCAATTGCAGCAGGAATTATTAATTTTGTCGTGTTAACTTCTGCAGCCTCTGCTTGTAATAGCGGAATGTTTTCAACAAGTAGAATACTGTATACGTTGAGTAACAATAAGGAAGCTCCTGCTAAGCTTTCTAAATTGAATCGCAACCATGTTCCAAGTAATGCTTTGTATACTTCGACAATTGTTGTTTCAATAGGTGCGCTAATTAGTAAGCTGCTTCCAGAGCAAGCCTTTACGATTGTTACAACGATTAGTGCGATTTGTTTTATTTGGGTATGGAGTATTATTTTAATATCACATATTAAATATAAAAAAACACGTCCTGACTTACACGCGGAATCGGAATTTAAAGCACCTTTTACACCGTTTATAAACTATGTAGTGTTAGCATTGTTTTTCGCTATATTAGTTATTATGCTATTTGCTGAAGCAACGCGTGTATCGTTGTTGTTGACACCGATTTGGTTTATTATTGTGTTTATTGCTTATAAAATAAAAAAAACCGTATAAATAGAAAGCCGATTTCTTTATGAAATCGGCTTTACATCTTCTAGAGTTAATATATCTATTCTATTAGTTCATTCTTTTCAAAAAAAATGATCGTGTGTATGATAGTACTATCGACGAGATAGGAGTTGGGGATAAGTAATGGTTAAAGCAGTTTTTTTCGATCTAGATGATACGCTTCTTTGGGATCATAAAAGTATTAGAGAGGCGTTCAAAGCAACTTGTGAATACGCAGCAGAGAAGGTTGGCGTTGAAGCAGGTAAGTTAGAAGAAGCGGTGCGTACAGCTGCACAAGAATTGTATGCATCTTATGAAACGTATGAGTTTACGAAAATGATAGGAATTAATCCATTTGAAGGACTTTGGGGTAACTTTGGTGATGATAGCTTAGAATTTCCTAATATGAAAGAGATTGCACCAGGTTATCGAAAAAATGCATGGACACAAGGTTTGAAAGTACTTGGTATCGATGACGCAGAATTTGGTGCAGAGTTAGCAGAACGCTTTCCTCAAGAAAGAAGAAAACTACCATTTTTATATGAAGAAACGTTCCAAGTACTAGACAAGTTAAAAGGTGAATATGCATTATTGTTATTGACTAACGGATCACCGGAATTGCAAAATACGAAACTTGAAATTACACCAGAATTAGTACCTTATTTCGATAAAATCGTCATTTCAGGTGATTTTGGTAAAGGGAAGCCGGACGTTACGATTTTTGAACACGCACTTGAGATTATGAATGTAACGAAAGATGAGGCAATTATGGTCGGAGATAATTTAATGACTGATGTTCTTGGAGCTTCTCGTGCAGGTATGAAATCTGTGTGGATTAATCGTCATGATAAAGAACGAAATGAAGTTGTTCCAACTTATGAAATTAAGCATTTAGAAGAATTATTTTCAATTCTGGAAGATTTAAGAAAATAATATATAGTAAAAGGTACTTCCATTACATCGGGAGTACCTTTTTGTTCAGCTTTGTTTGTCTATATTCAATTGGAGTCATTTCAATTTGTCTCTTAAAGCAGAGATAAAAATTAGACAAGCTTCGGAATCCAGAAAGTGTTGCTATATTTAGTACATTCATTTCGCTTTTAATAAGGAGTTCAGCAGCTTTCTTAATGCGCAATGTATTAATATACTCGATAGGAGTTACATCATATGTTTTAGTAAAAAGCCGAATCAGGTGATTCTGGCTAATGTTTATGCTTTTAATCTCTAACGCTAGTTGATTGTGGTCAGTATAGTATATGTCGTAAATTTGCTTGACTTGCTGAACTAATTCCTGTGTTGGTTCGTAGGAAAGTAGGTCTGGTCGGCAACGTTTGCAAGGTCGTAATCCAAAGGCAACAGCTTGCTCTTTGCAGTCGAAAAAAACGATGTTGTCAAATAGAGGTGTTTTTGATTTGCATGATGGTTTACAATAAATTCCCGTTGTCTTTACACCGTATAAAAACTTTTGATCATAGCTTTCATCACAATCTTTAACGGCATTCCATTTATCGTAATCTGTTAAGTTCATAACATCATCCCTTTTAAAACAAGCTTGTTCTATTACTTATTGTTTCCTAGTTCCCAAATATAGAGTGAAGCAACAGACCCGTACGGAGAATAGCGCTTTTTGTATTTATTAAACTGCTCTTTAGTTAAGTCTTCTAGTCCATACAATCTCATTATTCCTCTACGAATACCGAGATCACCCCAACTTACTATGTCCGAACGTTGCAGGGAAAAAATCAATAACATCTCAGCTGTCCATACTCCGATTCCATTCAAGGAGGATAATTGTTCAATCACTTCTTGATCGGTTAGTTTGGGGAAGTCGGCTAATTGTAATTTTCCATTGATAACCGCATCGCCAATCCCTTTTATATAGTTTGCTTTTCGAGTAGATAAACCGCATTGTTGTATTTCTTCTACTGTAGCATTAGCAATGACCTGTGGAGTTATTGCTCCAAAGCGTTGATTTATTCTGCTCCAAACAGTAGCGGCAGCTTTCGTAGATATCTGTTGACTTACAACACTGCTAATAAGAGCAGTAAATAAATCTGGCGTAACTTTCCGTTCGATCATACCAACTTGTTCAATGAGAAGGGCTAGCTTTTTGTCTTTTTTCTTTAGATATTCGAGTTCGACATCATCATATTTAAATGTTTCCATGTTTTTTCTCCAATTCTAAAAGAAGTATTTTAATGTCAAGACCTCCACCATAACCAACTAGTTTTCCATTTGCGCCTATAACACGGTGACATGGAATAACTACAGGCAATGGATTACGGTTATTAGCAAGCCCTACTGCACGAACGGCCTTTGGATTTTCAATTCTTTCCGCTATGTCTTTATAGCTTCTCGTTTCGCCATAGGGAATTTCCGATAAAGCCTTCCAGACACTTTGCATGAATGGTGTACCATTTGGTGCAAGTGGGATGGTGAAATCTTTTCTTTTTCCTGCGAAATATTCCTGTAATTGTTGTCCGGCTTCTTTAATTAATTTTGTTTCAAATTCAATTAAATCCTCAGGTACGCTCTCAGTCTGAAAATAAATATTCGTTATCGATTGTCCTTCTTGAGCAATTCCTAGTTTTCCAATGTTGGTTTGATAGAAAAATACATTTTTCATAGGTAATAGTCCCCCAATTGTTTCACTTAACTAAGTAAAGTATAGCAAATACTGTTGAAGATAGTCTTACAGTATTTCACCATCTAATTTGTTCTATACTTTAATCGGTATTGTTGTACTTTAGTCGAAACAATTGATGATAAAGAAATTCAGTTTCAGTTACCGTGCATTTCTGCTTATCTTATTTGAATATTTTATCAGAAAAAATATATAATTTAGAAAAAAGGGAAATAGGGTGTACAGAATGGAAATTTTCTCGTTAAGTGGTTCAAGCGGCACGGGTAAAAGCACGAGTGCACTAGCGTTTGCTCATCAGAAAATGATCCCCGCCATTATTGATGATGGTTTATTAATTGTGAATGGGCATAAGGTAGCTGGAACTTCGGCTAAGTTTGAGAAATATTCATTAGCTGCTGTAAAACGTGCTACATTCACTGATGAAGATCATCGTAAAGAAGTACAACAAGCATTGAAGAGTTACTTCATTGGTAAAATTCTTATAATTGGAACATCTGATAGAATGACAAGGTTAATTGCAGAACGTTTAGAGTTGGGAAAAATTCAGCGTTATTATTATGTGGAAGATATTCGTACTTCGAGTGAGATTAAGATGGCGCAATATATAAGAAAGACTGAAGGTAAGCACATCATACCGATTCCTTACAAACAAGTAGAACAAAACTTCTTCAAGAAATTGATTCAAAAAGGAATGGAGATTTTTTCACATAAGAAAGAGCGGATAGGTGAAACAACTATTGTATTCCCAGATTTTCATAAAGGAAGTATACAAATTGAGAAAAAAGTATTTATTGATATTGTTCAACAGATTTGTATTATGAATCCTTATGTTTTGCATTATGATACTATTAAAGTTTCTTTTGAGGAACAATTAGCAGTAAGTTTGAATGTTGGGATTGCCTTTCCGATATCATATGAGATATTCGAAATAATGAAGAAGCTGCAGCTGGAAATACATCAATGCTTCTTGGATCTATTAAGTATTGAAATTACTGCTATTCATATCCATGTGACATCCATAGTAAAGAAGTAAAAATAGTGTATTAGTTAGTTGTGCGCTGAATGAAATATGGAATAACAAAAAACACCTTTTAAGCGAAGGTGTTTTTTGATTGTTTTCAAAAACTTTATCCTGTTCTAACTGG
>NZ_JBALMO010000081.1:0-5520 GCF_036963345.1 Bacillus sp. JJ722 | reverse complement strand
GTTTAAGTGGGAGATCAAGTTCCAGTAAAAACCAGATTGCTTCAACTAATAATAGGCCGTGGATGGACGAACGCCACCACTGATTAAAGTTTCGCTTTATTTGTTATGCGAAATCCTTTAGTTATTTAAGTTCTTCTTACGACGAATAAATTGTGGCTTTCGCTTCTCAACAAATGCAGCAATTCCTTCTGGGAAATCATTCGCATCCACAAATGGAGTTGAGCCTTTCCAAAGCACAGGGGCACTTTCCACACACTCTTGTACAGCTTGTTTAATAGCTAGCAGGGATGCTGGTGATTGTGAAGCTACTAAATTACCCATGCGAATGGCATAGCGATCTAGGTCTTTATCTTTGACTACGTAATTGAGCATACCTACTCGATATGCTTCATCTGATTTTAAAATTCGACCTGTGTATACTAAGTCTTTAGTCAAACTTGGACCGATTAAGTTAACAAGTCTTTGAGCGAATTTGTTATTTAAGGTTATGCCTAACTTACCAACGGGAATACCTAGTTTTGCTTTTTCGGAACCAATTCGAATATCACAGGCTAGAGCTAATTCAAGTCCTGCTCCCATTGCAGGACCATTAATAACAGCTATGGTTGGAATAGGTAGTGATTCAAATGTAGAGATTGTCTTTTCCATCGTTACAAATGCGCTCTCTGCTTCTTCCAAAGACATTTGGTTGAATTCTTTAATATCAGAACCAGCTGTTAATTGCTCACCAGCACCTCGTAATAACAGTACTTTATTCTTTGGATTTTCTAGGACATTCAAGGCGACTTCTGCAAGTTGATTCCACATATTTGCAGTTAAAGCATTTCGTAAATGAGGGCGATGAATAGTAATAATGGCTAGCCCAGCTGTTTCTTGAAGAACGATTTTTGCTTGTTCAGACTCCATACGATTTATTCTTACCTGCATGCTAGATTCTCCTCATTTCTAATTTTAGTTATTTGTAAAATCTTCCTATGCTCTCATTATAATGTAAGCTTAGCTATGTCTCTAATTAAATGGATTAATGTCAAGAAAATTTAAATTATTTTACTTTTAATAGTATTATGGCTTGGTAGTGGTTCTGCATCCTATGCATTTTAAACAACAGCAGACTTTCAAAGACCTTAAGGTAGTGAAATAGGAGATTAAAAAATGGATAAACATCCAACATTTATACATTTTTTATACAATTTCCCAAATTATATAGTAATTGTTATAGATGCAATGATAAGATGAGAGGAATCGGAAAAGGAGGAATATTATGGGGAAGAAAAGAAAAATAGCTGGAAATCTATTATTAGCAGGTTCACTTAGCTTTACTACTCTAGTAGGATTCTCACTTGCACCAAATGCAGTTCATGCAGAAAATTCTATTAAACAAGTAAACTTTGAGAATGTTGCAAACGATTTCGTACAAAAAGCGAAAGCAGAAAAATGGGATGAAGTACATAATTTATTCAGTGATAACTTAAAGAAGTATGTTACGAAACCTCTCTTGTCACAATGGTGGAGCAATCTATCAAAAACGTATGGTGCTATATCTGATATTAAGTTGAAAGATGTGAAGAGTGATGCCGTACATACGAAAGTCACATACATATGTAAAACTAGTACAGGTGAATATGAGCTTGTACTGCGCTTTAATAAAGATGGACTGGTTGATGACTTTACATTTAATGTAGTAGTGCCAGGTGTAAAACATATAACTCCAGCTTATGATTTGAAGAATTATACGGAGAAAGATGTTGCGATTGGCAAAGGTGAGTTTAGTCTGCCTGGTAAGTTGACTATACCAAAAGGAGAAGGTCCTTTCCCTGTATTGGTTCTTGTACATGGCTCTGGTCCTCACGATATGGATGGGACTTTTTATTCTCATAAGCCATTTCGTGATTTAGCGGTTGGATTAGCTAATGAAGGAATCGCGGTGCTAAGATATGACAAAAGAACGGCAACTCATAATGCAAAATTAGCTTTTGATACGACTAATGATGGAACCATACAAGAAGAGACAGTTATTGATGCAAATCTAGCAGTAGACTTATTGAAGTCAACTCCAGAGATTGATCCTAAGAATATTTTTGTCTTTGGTCATAGTCAAGGAGCTTATGCACTCCCACTCATTTTACAAGGAGATAAAGAAAAAAATATTAAAGGTGTAATTGGAGCAGCAGGGCCAGCAGGTAAATTCCAAGACATTATAATATGGCAGTTGGAGTGGCAGCTAGAGCAAATGAAAAATCAAAAAGTACCAGCGGAACAAATTGCAGCATTCCAAGGTTATATCACAGATTTTAAGCGGCAAATGACTCAATTATACGATACGAAATATTCATTAGATAATCCGCCGAAAGATTTTCATGCTATGCCTGGTTGGAACTGGTGGTATAATCTGCGCAATTATATTCCAGCAGATGCGGCTAAAGAGTTAAATGTTCCTATGTTGCTTATACATGGAGCGAAGGATCTACAAGTTCCTATGAATGAATTTGAGAAATGGCAGAAAACACTGCAAGGAAAAGAAAATGTTCAGTATAAACTATATCCAAACATGTTCCATGCGCTTTCTGAATACAAAGGCGAAGTGGACTTCAGAACAGAGTATTTGACACCTGGTACTATTTCTGAAGGCGTTATTAAAGATCTGTCAAGCTGGATGAAAAATGGAAAAATAACAGAAGAACCAACCGTTGATCCTACGAGCTACATTGATTATAAAACAGGAGAATTTTGGTCTGAGGCGTTTGCTTGGGCACTGAATAAAGGCATTATCGTTGGCTATGCTGATGAAAAACGTATTAAACCAGAGCAAAATCTATTAGAAAGTCAGGCTTTGAAAGTACTGTTCCGTTACAAATTAGGAACGCCTTTAAAAGACGAATCTAATGAAGCGATATACACACTTGCAAAAGAATCAGGTCTTGTTACTAAGCAAAATCCAAATTCTGTAGTTACACGTGGTCAAGCAGCTGTTATGTTAGGGGAAATATTCGTGAAGTCTGATATTACTTTACAGGAAGCTGTTCAATGGCTCTATGAGCAAGATGTTGTTCAAGGATATGGTAATGATAAAAGTTTAGAATCTTTTAAACCTGATACACCTATTTCAAGGGCACAATTAATGACGATGCTATATAATCTAGCTCAGAAAAAGAATTAATTTAGTAAGGGATATGTATAAGATGGTGGAGTAAAAACCTCAACATTTACATATTTTCTTATGAAACGGCCAAAAAACTTCAGTTTTAGTATGTTTTTTGGCTGTTTCATATTGCTAGTTTCCTTGGGAACTAATGAAAAAAGCCTACTAAATAAGTTTAAATAGTCTAGTTGGATGATGGATTTCTAGATTTATGAAAAATGATAGTATATATTAACCAATGGAATCTAGGATTATATAATCGTTTCATTGGTGAAAGGTCTATATAAGCATATTATTAAGAAAATATTAAAAAAAAGTTAAATTTTTAAGCTTTTTTATTTAAAAAAAATTCTTTATATTGTAATATTTTTGTGATGCCTAATTATTTTTTGTAAAACTTTGTGTAATTCTTTACAAATTTTCTTTATCAATTATTTGGGGGTTAAGGAAATTTTATAGGAGATGGGAATCCTTTAATTCCCGACAAATACGCGGTATGTTTTATCGTATCGTAAAGGAGAATGGGATATGTCAGAAACAATCACACAAGCAAAAGCTGAACAAGAAACTGTACAAGTGTCTGCTAATCAACAACAACAAGATATACTTGATCAGTTGTTAAAACCTGAAGTTCAGGAATCATTGGCTGTATTAGTAGAACAATTGCCAAAACTTACTGAACTTGTAACTGTAATGACAAAGTCTTATGACTTCGCTCAGTTAGTTATTACTGATGATGTATTAAAGAAAGATACTATGGGTGCAATCACAGACGTTTTAGGGCCTGTGACTAAATCTGTGAAGAGTATTACTGCTACTGCTATTGAAGCGAAAGATCGCGCTGAAGAAAGCAATGAAGTAATCGGTCTTTTCAGTCTTTTGAGACTACTAAAAGATCCACAAGCACAGAAACTATTCCGTTTTGTAAATGCATACTTAGAAGTTTCAGCAGAACGTAACAACCAAAAGTAATTCTTTATACATTTAACTAGTGAGGACGGGGGATTTACAATGTCAAAACATATTGTCATTCTAGGTGCAGGCTATGGCGGGCTTCTATCAGCTTTAACTGTACGAAAATATTTAAATAAATCAGAAGCTAAAGTAACAGTTGTTAACCAGTTTTCAACTCACCAAATTATTACTGAACTTCATCGTTTAGCTGCTGGTAGTATTTCTGAACAAGCAATCGCGTTACCATTACAAAAGCTTTTCAAAGGAAAAGATATTGATCTTCGCATTGCTAAAGTAGATTCTTTCTCAGTTGAAGACAAAGTTGTTAAATTGGATGATGGTTCTTCTTTATCTTATGATGCGTTAGTAGTTGGATTAGGAAGTGTTACAGCTTACTTTGGTATCCCAGGATTAGAAGAGTACAGTATGGTATTAAAATCAGCAAATGACGCTAATAAGATTTTTGCTCATGTTGAAGATCGTATTCGTGCATATGCAGAAACAAAAAATGAAGCTGATGCTACAATTGTAATCGGCGGCGGCGGATTAACTGGTGTTGAGCTTGTTGGTGAGTTAGTTGATATTATGCCAACTCTTACAAAAAAATACGGCGTTGATGTAAAAGATATTAAGTTAAAACTTGTTGAAGCGGGCCCTAAAATTCTTCCAGTACTTGCTGATACTTTAATCGATCGCGCTACTGAAAGTTTATCTGCACGTGGTGTGGAATTCTTAACTGGTCTACCTGTAACTAACGTTAAAGGTAATGAAATTGACCTTAAAGACGGCCAAAAAATCGTTGCTAATACGTTCGTTTGGACAGGCGGCGTACAAGGTAACCCACTAGTAGGTGAATCAGGACTTGAAGTGAATCGTGGACGTGCAACAGTAAATGATTTCTTACAATCTACTTCGCACAAAGATGTATTTGTTGTAGGTGATAGCGCTGTTTACTTTGCTCCAGATGGTCGTCCTTATCCTCCAACAGCACAAATCGCATGGCAAATGGGTGAGCTTGTTGGATACAATTTATATGCATTATTAGAAAATAAATCTATGGATACGTTTACACCAATTAATTCTGGTACACTTGCAAGCTTAGGTCGTAAAGATGCAGTGGCTGCAATTGGAGCTAATTCTGCTCAACTTAAAGGTTTGCCAGCAACAATTATGAAAGAAGCAAGTAATGTTCGTTACTTGTCTCATATTAAAGGACTATTCGCTTTAACATATTAAGCAAATAGATTGATAGTGTGTGCGGAAAAACGGGATTAATAGATGTAAATATAACCCAAGATTACTCATTGACGTGAGTATTCTTGGGCTTTTTTTATCCCGTTCAAACTGGCGCTAAGAGTCCCACTTCAAAATGAAAGTAAAAGCGAAGCCGTTTAAGTGGGAGATGAAGCGCCAGTAAGAACCCGATT
>NZ_JBALMO010000080.1:35959-46916 GCF_036963345.1 Bacillus sp. JJ722 | reverse complement strand
GGTATAGACAACTAGTTATATATACATTATCATAGAAGTATAGAAAAAATAATATAACACTTGAAAGAGTGTATTCATATAAGGAGGATTTTGCATGAATCGCATCCTTTTAAAAAATGCTGAAGTATATTTAGAAAATGAAGTTTTAGAAAATGGTTATGTTCTTATTACAGATGACAAAATCACGGAAATTGGTTCAATTGACAAATTAGAAAATCAGACATTTGATGATACTAACATCATTTCATTAGAAGAAGGAACAAAAATTATTCCTGGTTTCATCGATGTCCACATTCATGGTGCTGGTGGAGCCGATACAATGGATGGCACACCTGAAGCATTACGTACGATGGCGACACATTTGCCACAAGAAGGAACAACTAGCTTTCTTGCTACAACGATGACACAATCACCTGAAAACATTGTAAATGCACTACAAAATGCTGCTTCTTATCAAGAAGCACAAAATCACCCTGGTGAAGCAGAAGTAATTGGTATTCATTTAGAAGGACCATTTATAAACCCTGCTAAGAAAGGTGCCCAACCAGAAAAATACGTTCTAGAACCGAACATCTCTGTTTTCCAAGATTGGCAAAACGAAGCAGGTGGCACAATTAGACTTGTAACAGTTGCACCTGAAATGCCTAACGGAATGGAATTCATTAAGTACTTAGCTGATCATGAAGTAACTGCTTCAATCGGACATACAGATTCAACATATGCTGATGTTAAAGAAGCTGTTGCAGCTGGTGCAACTCAAGTAACCCATTTATATAATGGTATGCGAGGTCTTCATCACCGCGAGCCTGGTACAGCTGGCGCCGCTCTATTATTTGATGAGTTGAAAGTAGAATTAATTTCAGACGGCATTCATATTTGCCCTGAAATGATTCAACTAGCAATCAAAGCAAAAGGAACAGATGGCGCCTTATTAATCACTGATGCTATGCGCGCAAAATGCCTAAAGAACGGACTTTACGAATTAGGTGGACAACCAGTAATCGTAGGCGATGGCAGAGCCACACTTGAAGACGGCACACTTGCAGGAAGCATATTAAAAATGATTGATTCTGTTAAAAACATGCTTTCATTTACAAATTTAAACCTACATGACGTAATAAAGCTTGCTTCTGTAAACCCAGCCAAACAAGCTAGAGCTTTCGATCGTAAAGGTAGTATTACAGTAGGAAAAGATGCAGACATTGTAATCTTGGATAATGACATTAATATCGAAATGACAATTTGTCGTGGAAAAATTGCTTATAAAAGGGATGAGAATTAATGACAACATTACAATCTAAAGTAAATACAAAAGTTTTCGAAATCATTCACGCAGAAAACTATGATGAAATGAGCCGTATCGCAGCAAAAAGAATGATCGGCCTAGTAAATCGCAAATCAAATGCAGTATTAGGTTTAGCAACTGGTAGTACACCAGAAGGATTATATAAATTATTAATTGAAGATCACAAAGCAAATGGAACTTCATATAAAGATGTAAAAACAGTGAACCTTGACGAGTACATGGGATTAGATCGCAATGATAAAAACAGCTACTTTACTTTCATGAGAGAACATTTATTCAATCATATCGATGTAAACTTAGAAAACACAAATGTTCCTAATGGCATGGCTTCGAACATGGAAGAAGAAGCAGCTCATTATGAAAACTACATCCATGAAATCGGTGGAGTAGATCTTCAAATTCTAGGAATTGGTCATAATGGACACATCGGTTTTAATGAACCAGGTACATCTTTCAAAAGCAAAACACATGTTATCGAATTAGCTGAAAGAACTCGTGAAGCAAACGCCCGCTACTTCAACAGCATGGATGAAGTACCTACACATGCAATTACGATGGGTATCGATAGTATTATGAATAGCCAAGAAATCATTCTTCTTGCTTCAGGTGCATCAAAAGCCGAAGCGATTAAACGTCTTGTATGTGGAGAAGTTACTGAAGATTTCCCTGCATCTGCACTTCGTTTACACAGCAAAGTAACAATCATTGCTGATGAAGAAGCTTTACAATTAATTTAAATCTCAAAACAGCTCTCCGGATGGGGAGTTGTTTTTTCTTGTTTGGAGTACTCATATTCCGTTTACTGCTCATATTTCTCATCCTCTGCTCATTTTTCAAATCAAAAAAGCCGTCGAGAAACATATTCTCAGCGACTTTAATCTCACTTACTCTTCAATTTTCATTTCAAAATAATCCCATGGTTTAATATAGTCTAATAAATAGATCTCTTCGTCGACGATTTTCCCGATTACATTTTTACGACCATCATTTTTCATTGGTAAACGAGCGATTTGAAGTTCTCCTTTATATTGACCAAAATCATTATTACCGACTAATACATCACCTTTTTGAATATCATATGTGTTGTGATTCGGGAATGATTCTGCTTTGTACTTAACACGGCTTTGTGTGGAACGAATTAAGTATTCGGATACATCTCCACGATTGAAATGAACTTCTTTCTCGACAATTAACTTTTCTAATGCAGATGCTTCTTTATTCATCCGAACACGAAAAGCTAATTTATTTGGGTTTATTGCGCTTAATGCAGCTAATTCTTCTTCTGATGCATATGCATTTCCGATGATTACATCATCTACTAAATCTGTTGCAAATAAGTGCTTCGCCTGCGTTACGATTGGCAATGTACGGTGTTGTTCTAATGTGCATAATCCATCACTAACTGGCCAAGGACCAAATGTTGCAGCCGAAGAAGTTACGAAAGCGGCTACTCTAATATTGTGCTCTCTAAATAATTCTGATGTTTCAACAAAGTGTTTATAAGAAAGACCTGTGTATTCTTGAGGATAGAAATTATGACAACCTACTAATGTATCTCTGTTCGGGCCATAACTTAAAATTTGCTCTAAATACTTTGTTCCACTACTAATATTAATTTCAACCTTTAGACCGAATGGATTATGTGTCATCAATGCTTCTTTTTGTCCTCCAAAACCTTCATCCAAACGGATACCTGTGGCACCCATTTGTGCAAAGATTTCTAGGTTATCATATGACACTCCTAGAGCTGGGAAAACATGAGGTGCTACGTCTAAAATTACTTCCATTCCCTCATTGCGAGCATGTGTAATAATATCTGTGAATTCTTCAATGATTTCCTCTTTACTTCCTTGCGCAGAAAGAAGGCAAGTAAAGATACGCTTAAAGCCATATTTTGCAGCAAGAGAAATATATTCTTTATCTTTCTCCCTCGTACTGTGTTCAGGATAAATTGAAATACCTAATTTTCTCATTAATAAACACTCCAAACAGTCTTTTATTTTTTATAATAAAAGGCGAAGAAATTAATCCTCGCCTTTTTAGAATCAATGGTTACTTGATTCTCTTGTATAGCTCCACCATTTCATTAGCAAGGTCTTTTAATGTCATTGCCGTCATTAAGTGATCTTGAGCGTGAATTAGCAGAATTGAAATCTCAGATTTTTCTCCACGAGCTTCCCCTTGAATTAAAGCTGTTTGTGATTTATGTGCATCCCCTAATGCTTGTGTTGCTTCTTCAATATATTTTTCTGCTACTTCGAAGTTACCTTCTTTAGCTTCTTTAATTGCTTCCATAGCGATGCTTCTTGCATTTCCACTATGGAGAATTATATTCATGATAATTGATTCCATGACTAATCCTCCTGATAAATACTACAGTTATTAACCTTGTCCTTTTTGAGCTTTCATCGCTTCAATGTCTTGTACTTTAATAAACGGAATGTATATTGCTACAGCTAATAAGAAATTAAATAGTTGTAGAGCAACTCCTTGCCAAGCTCCGCCTGATACTAAGTAACCACTAATAATTGGTGGCATAGACCAAGGAACTAACGCTACTGTTTTTGGAACAAGACCTAATGAAATTGCAAAGAATGAAGTACATGTTAAAACGATTGGAATTAATATAAACGGTATTACTAAGATTGGGTTTAATACAATCGGTACACCAAATAATACTGGTTCATTGATATTAAATAGACCGGCTGGAGCTGTAAGTCGTCCAATACTTCTGTATTGAGCACTTTTTGCTACTAAGAAAATTGCTACAATCAATGCTAACGTTGCCCCGGCACCACCTAAGTGAACATATACATCAAAGAACGGTTTTGTTACTACTGCTAATTGATCACTGAATGCAGAAACACCATCTTTAAACGCTGCAATATTTTGTTCGATTGATGGTAAATAGATTGTTTCCATGATTGGTCCAAGAATATTTGTACCATGTAATCCAAAAAACCATAATAAGTGAATTAATAGTGAGATAATAATTGCTGATGGTAATGTATTTGATAGTCCTTGAAGTGGAGATTGGATACTATCAAAGATAATTTTGTGTAAAGAAGTTCCTGCGTTTGAGAACAATAGGAATGCCATTCCAAACACAATAAATACGATTGTTGCTGGTAATAATGCCGCAAACGAACGAGCAACCGCAGATGGTACTCCATTAGGCATTTTGATTGTAAAATTCTTTTGAATTAAGAAACGGAAAATTTCAGTTGCTATAATAGATACAATTAATGATACGAAAAGACCTTGTGCGCCTGTCCAAGCAAAGTCAATTCCACCTTCCTTAAGAGTTACTGGACTCATAATAACAAGGGCACCAAATGATACTAAAGCTGCTGATAATCCATCTACACCATAAGATTTAGCTAAGTTATAACTGATACCAATTCCAACTAATAGTGATAGAATGGCAAATGAACCTTTCCAAATGTTACCGCCTAAATCTGTCCAACCTTCACCAAACAAATTCACCATGAAATTTTGATAACTTTCAAATGGTAAGTTATTAATTAGTGTTGCAAACGATCCTAAAATAATCAATGGCATAATTGCTACGAAACCGTCACGAATTGCCACTAAATGTCTTTGACTACCGATCTTTCCCGCTAATGGTACGAAGTACTTTTCTAAAAACTGAATAATTGCGTTCATATTCTCGTCTCCTCTCACTTCTAACCTGTCTTAACGTCAGACAGTATTAATTATTTCTTTAAATTAAGACCTTGCTGTAATACCGCTTCCCCGTTCATTGCTCCGTAATTCATCATGTCAATAACTTCTACTGGTATACCTTTTGGAGCTGCTACTGCTTCAATTTTTGATTTTAGGAAACGAACTTGTGGTCCTAATAAAATAACATCCGATTTATCAATTTCAGCTTGCAATGATGCTTCTGGAATGGCCCAAATTGTTGCATCAATTCCTTTTGCAGCCGCAACCTCTTCCATTTTCGTTACTAGCATACTTGTCGACATACCCGCCGAACAAACTAACATAATATTCATATATTTCATCCTCCAAAGAAATTTATTTGATAACGTTTACATTTTTATCTTACAATAATTCAATTTATGAGTAAACGTTTTCTTGTAATTTTCACAATTTAGACACATTTAACTATTCTCCATTTTTTACACACACTAAGGTTGATGATTTAACAAAAACTGTTAACAACCAAAAGAAAACCTTATCAAAACTGGGTTTGTATTAGATAAAAATTTCCATAACAATAAATTACATATACTATTCCTTGCAGTTATGTGCATGAAAAAAAACCTCTTAAAAAGAGGTTTAAATGCTTTTGTCAAGAGGTTTTTTTACACTATAATAAATAAAATAAAATTTCTTCTACAGCAAGTGAGACATCATAAGAATAACTTATTAACTCTTTATCTTCTAACATGATAAAGGATGGATCTGATCCAAGTGTAGCAATCGTAATATCTCTAGGAATACGAATTTTCTTTCGCTGTAACTCTGCTATCACGCCAATTGTAAAAAAAGGATGGAGTGAAAGAATCGCTGTAGGTCGAGTTGGCAAAGCCAGAAAACGTTTAACCGCTTTTTTGCCACTATCTATCTCATAAGCTCCTTCATACGTATAGGCAGAATCTAATACTTCTCCTCCTGTGTACATACCTTTCACATAGCCTACATATCTTTCAATGGCATTAGGATAGGATTTTGTACCGTTTATTACACCGATTTTCCTATGTCCTTCGGCAATTAATTCGGCAGTTAACTTCGTTACTATTTGCTCTTCATCTTCAATAACTTGAGGAATTTCTATTTCAAGATTCTTTACTTTTGAATGAAAAGAAACTACCTTTATTCCTTTTACAACTATCTCCATTAAATATTTCTCGTTTTTTCCCACACTGGAAATCAGGATTCCGTCTACTCGCTTCGCTTCTAATTGTTTTAATATTTCAAGCTCTTTCTTATCACTGTATCTGGATTCAGTTACTAATAAGTGAATATTTTCAGGCTGAAGTTTTTGTTGGAGTAGTTGAATAACCTCCAAGAAATAAGGATCCTCTAAGTCAGGCACAACCACCCCAATAATATTTGTCTTTTGCTCTTTCAAACCTTTTGCTAATTGATTAGGGATATAATTCAATTGTTTCGCAACATCCATTACTTTCGTTGCAATCTCAGGACTTACATTCCCTTTACCATTTAAAACGCGAGAAACAGTCGCTATGGAGAAATTACTTACTCGGGCCACGTCCTTGATTGTTGCTTTTTTCATCTACATATTGACCCCTTTCTTACATATGCTATCCGTTGTTTTAATTAAATTTATATTTTGTATATTTAGTCAATCTTCCTATTTTAACATTAATACTATTTTCTTTGTATATACTTAATAATAACCACAATAATAAAAGGCTGTCCAAATTTTCTTTTGGACAGCCTCTAATTTTACTTTTATTTATGAATCGTTTTAGAAGGTGGCTCACAAACATTAGAAGAACAATGCTTCTGTATAGAACAAGATGCACACTTACCTGCTTTTTGCTTCTTAATACTCTTGAACAATGTATAACCAGCATAACCGAAAATCACACAACCAATTAATACATTAATGAATATCGTCATGTCATTCACCTCAAATTATTAAACTGCCAACGTAATAAATAATAAATGCCACTATATATGCCACTACAAAAGGATATAGCGTTGCAAACAATGTCCACTTAACCGACTGCGTTTCACGTTTAATGGCACCTACTGTTGCTAAACAAGGCATATACAAAAGAACAAATGCCATAAACGTAAATGCACTTAATGTATTAAAATGTGTTCCAATTGTCGTTGATAACGCTCCTTCACTTACACCATAAATAATCGCCATTGTAGAAACAACAACTTCTTTTGCTAAGAAACCAGAAATAAGTGATGCACCAGCTTGCCATGTTCCAAAGCCAAGTGGAGCAAACAACGCCCCAAAACCGCCACCAATAATAGCTAAAAAGCTTTCATTCATATCCACATTCATTCCGTTAGGACCTAAGTAAGCTAACAGCCAAATAATAACCGAACCTGCGAAAATAATCGTACCTGCTTTTCGCAAAAAGCCTTTACTTTTTTCCCATGTCGAACGCCAAAGTGTCTTTAATTGAGGCACGTGATAGGCTGGTAGTTCTACGAAGAAAACAGTCGTTTCCTTCTTTAAAATCGTTACAGATAAAATTTTTGTTACTATAAGTGCAATTACAATACCTAAAACGTATAAAGATAATACAATCAATGATTGATTTTTAGCAAAAAAAGAAGCTCCAAACAAAGCATATACCGGTAATCTTGCTGAACAGCTCATAAATGGTGCAACTAAAATAGTTAATAATCTTTCTTTCGGCTGTTCAATGGTTCTGGCTGCCATTACTCCTGGGACATTACAACCAAAACTAATAATCATAGGTATAAAAGCTTTTCCATTCAAACCGAAAAACTCCATCAGCCGATCCATCACTACAGCGATGCGTGCCATATAACCGGAGTCTTCCAATAATGATATAAAGAAGAACAGCACAAAGATTTGTGGAATAAAGACTAATACGCCACCTACTCCAGCGATAATCCCATCACATATCAAATCAATAATAAATGGGGAAGCTCCAATTGTTATCAAGCCTTGATTGACCACATCCGTAAATGTACCACCAACAAATCCATCTAATATATCAGATAATGGAGTCCCAATCCAAGTAAACGTCGCTTGAAACATGAGGTACATTAAGCCTAAGAAGATTGGAATACCAAGTATAGGATGTGTCAACACTTTATCCATACTTTCAGTCCACTGTTTCTTTCCGTCTACATCTTGCACCATTACTTGTTCTTGTATTCTACTAATATATTTACTACGTTCATCAGAAAAAGCCGTATTCAATGACTTGCCTACTTTGTCCTCTAATGCTGTACGAATCGATTTCATTTCTTCAAAATTAGCCGACTGTTGATAAAAAGCATCTACTGCTTCATTTCCACAAAGAAATTGGATTGCAATCCATCTTTTATGTCCATTATTAACGTCGTCTAACAATTGCTCTATATTTGAGATTTCTCTTTCAATAGCATCACTGTATGTTAACTTAAAGTATTGCTGATGTCCTAAAGAACCAGTCAAGGCTACATAGACCCCATCAAAACCTTTACCAGTACGAGCTACAATTGGCGTTACAGGTACTCCTAATAGGCTCTGTAATTTCTCAACATCAATCGTAACTCCTTTCTTCTTCGCAACATCCATCATATTTAAACAGATGATTACTGGTTTACCAAGCTCTAAAACTTCCACAGTTAGCTGCATGTTTCGCTCAAAGTTAGAGGCATCTAATATATTTAATATGCCTTCCACTTGCTCTTCAAGTAAAAAAGTGGTTACAACACTTTCATCTTTTGAAATAGGGTTAAGATCATAAATACCAGGCAAATCAATGATTTCTTTATTTAACCTTTTAACATGTCCAACTTTTTTTTCTACAGTTACCCCGCTCCAATTCCCAACATATTCATATGAATTGGTAAGCTTGTTAAATAATGATGTTTTTCCAGTATTCGGGTTACCTATTAATGCAATTCTACTCATAGTTGTTCCACCTCTATGTTCACCAAGTCTTTTTTACGAAGACCTACTTTTTGTCCTTGGCACTCGAGTATGCATGCTCCAGAAAACAACCCTTTTTGCATGAGAGAAACTTGGCAACCTTCCTTAATTCCAAAGGAATTTAACCTTTTATGTAGAAGGTCATCCACTTTATTGAGATTCTTTACTTTCACTTTTTCTCCCAATTGAGCCGAATGCAGTTTCATTAAAATACCTTCTCTCTTTTAATTGATAATCATTATCACTAGATAAATGATAACACCTTTTATATTGTCAAACAATACGAACTAGTTTATATCTATTCATCTAAATTTTATTGTCACAAATCAGTCAAAATAATGATTATTTTGTTCTCCCTAATAATATTTATGAATATTCAATTAATTAAAGCAAACATTTTTTATTATACTATCTCTCTTAATAATTTTATTGATATTATAGTGACAATTTTTCCACAAACAAAAAAACTGAGAAAAATATATCCCCAGTTTTGGTTTAAAAATATTTGAAGTATAATGTTAGTAAGGAGGTTGAAAAAATTGAATCCAGATCACCAAATGATATTCGAAAAGGAACTTGATGAAGAAACACTTTTTCTTGTTACGCAAACATTTAAAGCCCTTTCTGATCCTACTCGATTACGTATATTATATCTTTTATTTCAAGGTGAACATTCCGTTAATGAAATCGCAGAGAAGTTATCTCTTGTTCAATCAACTGTTTCACATCAATTAAGGTTCTTAAAGAATTTACGTCTTGTTAAATTTCGCCGTGAAGGAACAACTCTTTTCTACTCATATGACGATGAACATGTGATGAGCATTATTGCCCAAACAATCGATCACTCTAACCATCATTAATTACAACTAAGTTGGGCGTTTGGGCAACCAACTTCTTTTCTTTCAACTTGAAGCGTACTATGCTCGATATGAAATTCTTCAGCTAAGAGCTTTTGCGCTTGACGAAGAATAACATCATGATCACCATCATTCTCAATCGCAATATGGGCAGACAACATCGGAAGCTCAGAAGAAATGGACCAAATATGCAAATCATGTACTTCTACAACATGTGGAATTTGTTTCAATTCTTCCTTTACAGCATTGTGATTGATAGCTGCAGGTGCTCCTTCCATCAAAATATGAAACGCATCTTTCGTTACTCTAATACCGCTAATAATAATGAGAATAGCTACAATCACACTTGCCAGTGGGTCAGCCCAACCCCATCCGAAGAAATAAATCAATGCGGCTGCCACAATAGCTCCAATTGAACCAAGCATATCACCTAACACATGTAAATATGCGCTACGAATATTTAAGTTTTCATCTTTATTACCTCTCATCAAGATGAAGGCCGCTATGATATTAACTAAAAGCCCAATTACAGAAATTGTTAACATACCTAGACTTTGAATTTCTGGTGGATTTTGAAATCTTTGAAATGCTTCATAAAAGATATAACCTGAAATAAGTATCAATGTTATACCGTTTAATGCCGCTGCAATAATTTCAAATCGTCGGTAACCGAACGTATTTTGTTGAGTAGCTCTTTTCTCACCTAACATAAGAGCAAATAAACTCAATCCAAGTGCGGCAGCATCACTGAGCATATGACCCGCATCAGACAGTAATGCTAAACTATTAGTAAGAACTCCACCTACAACTTCCACAAACATAAATGAAGCAATTAAAATAAACGCCAAACTTAAAGCTTTTTTATTCGATGTATGGTGATGATCATGCCCATGGCTATGACCATGATGATGGTGTCCCATAAATATTCCTCCTTTTTTGTATATGTGTATATGTACATATATATTATGTTATAGATTCTTTAAAAGTTCAAGTGTTTTTATAGGTTTTTATAAATGTATTGTTATTATGCGTTTACCACTTTTTGTAGTAAGAAAAACTAAAGAAAAGCGGTAATGCTCTATTAAGCTCCGTATGGATTTGGAGCCCTCCGACTGAGATAAAGGATGCACGAAGAGCTGGTAAGCGATTCGATGTTGACTTATCGTA
>NZ_JBALMO010000080.1:0-35910 GCF_036963345.1 Bacillus sp. JJ722 | reverse complement strand
TCGTAGGGAGGTTGGCGAAATTCACTAGGAGCTGGGCACTGGAGCTAGACACCGTGCAAAAAAGAGATTGCCCTTTTTCTAGGACAACCTCATTTCCGTAACTTGTGTGGCTGAATCAATTTCAGCCTCTAAATCCGATATATATACTTTCCGCGTCTCCTCGCTCCAACTAAATACATCACTCATATATTGCACAACTGCATCTTTCCACTTATGTACTCCGTCTATGTTAAAGAGAAGTGCTCCAGTTCGTCGAAAGAAGAAATCAACAGGTGTTGCAATACGCTCATGCTTAATGGCATATGCAAGTTTTCCATATAGTACATTAGAAAAATTATACTTCTCTATATCCTGCTTATTGTCAACAATTAACTGAAACACTTGATGAACATTTGAACCATAAACTTTTGTTAGCTCATGTGCCTCCCTTTCAGACAAGCCTAGCTGAACACCTTTTCGAACTTTTTCTTTAATAAAATTTCCATAACCTTGAGAACCTCCAACATTACCTCCTGAAATTGGAAAATCAACTGTTTGACATTCACTAAACAACTTATATCTTTCTTTACGAAACTGTGCTGCTAAGCCATCTACTACCGTTTCAGCCATTTTTCGATACCCTGTTAGCTTTCCACCTGCAATTGTGATCAAACCTGTAGAAGAAATCCAGATTTCATCCTTACGTGATATTTCAGATGGTTTCTTTCCTGTTTCATGAATAAGGGGACGAACTCCAGCCCAACTCGATTCAATATCGCTATTCGTTAATTTAACGCTTGGAAACATGTCATTTATCGCTTTAATTAAATACCTACGATCTTCTAACGTAGCAACCGGCTCTATCTTTTCCTCATTATAGAATGTATCTGTTGTTCCAATATAGGTTTTCTTATCTCTTGGAATCGCAAAAATCATCCTGCCGTCTTTCGTATCGAAATATATCGCTTGCTGCAAAGGAAACCTCAACTGATCAACAACAATATGAACACCCTTCGTTAATTGTAGAGACTTACCTTGCTTTGAATGGTCTTTTTCCCGTAGTCGATCTCCCCAAGGCCCTGTAGCATTGACAATTTTTTTTGCCCTTAATTCATATGTATTTCCCGACAAATGATCCTCCGCCAACACACCTACAATATGTTTATGTTCATATAAGAACTCTTTTACTTGCAAATAATTAATACAATCTGCACCAAATTCAACAGCTTGTTTCACTACTTCAATCGTTAACCTGGCATCATCCGTACGATATTCAACATAATATCCACCGCCCTTTAATTTTTTCTTTTTTATTAACGGTTCTTTTTGTAGTACTGCTTCTTTCGATAACATGATTCTCCGTTCTTTCTTATCTACATTCGCAAGATAATCATATAACTTCAATCCAAGTGATGTACTATAAGGCCCAAAAGTTCCACCTTCATAGAAAGGTAATAACATCCATTCTGGTGATGTTACATGGGGTCCATTTTCATAAACAATAGCTCGTTCTTTTCCTACCTCTGCTACCACATTCACCTCGAGATTCTTTAAGTAACGCAAACCACCGTGAATGAGCTTTGTTGAACGACTTGAAGTACCCGAAGCAAAATCTTGCATTTCACAAAGAGCTACTTTCATGCCTCTTGTTACAGCATCTAAAGCGATACCTGCACCTGTAATGCCACCACCAATAATTAATACATCATATTGTGTTGCACTCATCTTCTGCAAATCAGATTCTCGTTTCAAATTCGTAAACAACTTTTTTTCCCTTCCTTCATCGTATTGCTATCATTTTTGTAAAAAAGACCACGTTATCACTCCTAAAAGTAACAATGTGGTTCTGAGAATACTTAATTACTTAAATGCCATCGCCGCAGATACAGCTTTCTGCCACCCGCGATATAATTCTTCTCGTTCCGCTTCTGGTAAAGTGGCATGATATTCTTGATCTAATTGCCATTTCTGCGCAATGCTTTCGATTCCATCCCAGTACCCAACCGCAATTCCTGCTAAATAAGCAGCACCTAATGCTGTTGTTTCATTAATAACTGGTCTTTCAACTGGAACACCTAACATATCGCTTTGGAATCGCATTAAGAAATTATTCTTCACAGCTCCCCCATCTACTCGTAACTTTTTCAGCGATATGCCTGAATCAGCTTCCATAGCACTCAACACGTCACGTGTTTGATAGGCTAAAGATTCTAAAGTAGCTCTTACGAAATGCTCTTTCGACGTACCTCGTGTTAAACCAAATATTGCCCCACGAACTTCACTATCCCAATAAGGTGTCCCTAAACCAACGAAAGCAGGAACGACATACACACCCTCAGTAGATTCCACTCTGCTTGCATACATTTCACTGTCTTTCGCATCCTTTAACATTCGCAATCCATCGCGAAGCCATTGAATAGCTGAACCCGCTACAAATATACTTCCTTCTAACGCATATTCAACTTTACCATTTATGCCCCAGGCAATTGTCGTTAATAAACCATTCTGTGATTTAACAGCTTTCTCTCCCGTATTCATAAGCATAAAACAGCCAGTACCATACGTATTCTTCGCCATACCATCTTCAAAACAAGCTTGCCCAAATAGTGCAGCTTGTTGATCTCCAGCAGCACCAGCAATTGGTACTTCTTGACCAAAGAAATGATGGCTAACTGTATTAGCATAAATCTCCGAAGATGGTCTTACTTCTGGTAGCATAGTAGCAGGAATATTTAATATATTCAGAAGCTCTTCATCCCATTTCAAATCATATATATTATACATCAATGTTCGAGCGGCATTTGAATAATCCGTCACATGTGCTTTTCCACCTGACAATTTCCAAATAATCCAAGAATCGATCGTTCCAAATAATAAATCACCTTTCTCAGCTCTTTCACGAACACCTTCTACATGATCCAGGATCCACTTTACCTTTGTTCCAGAGAAATACGGATCGATTAATAGTCCTGTTTTTTCTCGAATAGTATCTTCATAACCTTGTTCCTTCAATTCATTACAGATATCCTGTGTTTGTCTCGATTGCCAAACAATTGCATGATAAACAGGTTTACCCGTATGCTTATCCCATACTACGGCTGTTTCACGTTGATTGGTGATGCCAATACCTGCAATCTGTGCGGGCTGCACACCTGATTCAGTGAGAACGCTAGCAATTACTGCTAATATACTTCCCCAGATTTCTTGTGCATTATGCTCTACCCATCCTGGTTCAGGAAAATGTTGAGTGAACTCCCTTTGTGCTATATGTACAATATCTGCTTTCTTATTAAAGAGTATTGCTCTAGAACTAGTTGTACCTTGATCTAAAGATAGTATAAATTTTTCCATACGCTAGCTCCCTTCACTTCAAATTTCACATATTAAGAGTAGTATACTATTTTTATTCCCTGTCTCTTTAAAATAGTTTATTTTTCACAAAAATACATCATTTTGATTGTCTTTCAACATATGATAAAATATGTCTTACATAATATATTAGCAATGAAACTTTTTACATTCACATACGTATAAATAAGAACGACTATTTGAAAGGGGGGATACAGCATGCTAGAGTTTTTCGAGCTAAATGATTTATCATCCTATCTAACATTTGCAAGTCTTATTGTTCAAGTAACAGCGACGTTTGGATTGTTCTATTTCTTACAATTCCATTTCAAAAATCGTACGCACATTCAGCTTACATTATCAGATAATGAAGAAAGTACTGCTATTGAATCTCAATGCTTGCATAATGAAGTCAATTCATTCGCTCACTGGCTGGCACTATGTGTAAGGCGAAAAGAATCACCGGATGAAGGTCCATCACATGTTCTTCTTGTAAACAAACTAGTTCAAACAATTCAAGGAGGACAAACATGGACAAAAAATCAAATAAAGCTGTATCCTTTGCCTTTAAAGGATTTCTTTTACTAATCGGAGTATTCGTTGTAAGTTCAATCTTTGGAGGTGAGCATGCTTTAGCGGCTTCTGGCGCAGATGCATCACCTGGATTTTTTCAACATTATTTTGTTTCCCCATTAACTGTTGTGCTAAACACAGTTGCGGGCTGGTTTCAAGGAAGCTATGGTATGTCGATCATACTAGTAACACTGTTACTACGATTAATTCTAATGCCTTTCATGCTTAAATCAACAAAGCAACAAATGCAAATGAAAGATAAAATGGCTGTTCTACAACCTGAAATGAAAGTAATTCAAGATAAATTGAAAAAAACAACCAACCAAGCAGAGAAAGTAAAGCTCCAACAAGAGATGATGCAGCTTTATCAAAAGCATAATGTTAATCCTATGGCTTCATTAAGTGGATGTTTACCAATACTCATCCAAATGCCAATCTTAATGGGCTTCTATTATGCAATTAAAAATTCACCTGAGATGGCAACGCATAGTTTCCTGTGGTTCAATCTAGGACAACCAGATATTATTCTTGCCCTACTAGCGGCTGGAATCTATTTCTTACAAGCGAAAGTTTCGTTGGCAAATGTACCGGAAGAACAACGAAAACAAATGGCTATCGTTAGCTATATGTCACCAATTATGATGGGATTCATTTCTCTATCAGCTCCAGCAGCTCTTCCACTTTATTGGACAGTTGGTGGATGCTTCCTAATGGTGCAAACATATGTGATTCGCAAGCTTTATTACAAGAAACCAGCTGTACAAGAAGAGGCTAAGACAATTTCATAAAATAAAGAGGTTGCACCATATATTGGTGCAACCTCTTTTGCGTAGTAGGAGATCAAAAAAACTAAAATATTGTGGTCATCGACCTCTATTAGCTAATAGATGGTAATTGGTTACGAGTAAATTTGTAATCGGTAATAGGTCATTGGTTTGCTTTAATTGCCATTACAAATCTTGAAAGTACCAAAAAGATTTTCTCCTACTAGCCCTTGAAGGGAGTCTCACCGCTTCAAGGTTTAGAAATATTTCTCGCTATCAAAATCTAATTCCACTGAATAGTTCTTGCTATTAATTAAGTTGGATAAACGATTGGCCTGACGCTCTATATCCAATGCTTTCACACGATAATCTTCCGGTTCAAATGTAGCCATTCTTACAATCGAAAAATTATCATCGTATGAGTATGGATATTCCTCCTTTGATGCTTCTCCAAGTTCCTTATATTTTCTAGCTTTCGCTCGCATTTGAGTAGCTAATTCAATCGCTTCTACAATCGGCAAACTTTCATTATTATATTGAATCTCATTTTCTATGTTCGCTTTGTACATTAATTTGTCTAGCAAGCGATAGTCACAACGAATTTCCTCTAGTTCAGATTCTACTTGAGCAAGTGTCCGCGCTTGCTTTGAAAGTTTCTTACCTTTCTCAACTTCCACAAAACCAACTCGATTCATTTCAAATTCAAGTTCATGAATTCGTTTATTTAATACGCTCTTTAATTTCACTGCTTCTGCAAGAGAAAGCTTAATCACGTTATCATCTCCCATGAAATACATCTCGTTCATTCACATTATTCATAATTATAAATGAATTTTCATTGACTCTCAAAGGAAAAGGTATACTTATAAAAATAAGCCAAAACAGATTCTCTCACATATTCGTAAATTTCATAATTATTATCATCTGCTATTTAGCCCTTTTTCCACAATCTGTTTCCAATAATCCCAAGCCTGTAAATACGCTTCTAAATCTTGTGGATGATGGCGTTTACAACTCGACATTCTTACTATCAAGCCAATTAAAACATACTGATGCAATGTAGTGTTGTCTCCATCCCATGTACTTACATGATTGGCGACAGATTCTATTAACTCTTTCGATAACTCTATCGGTGAAGAGCAATAAGCGAAGATAACATCATACATTGGGTCACCAATTAAAGGAGACGGATCAATCACACCAACGAGTTGTTTTTCTGAAAACAAAAAGTTATGAAACCCACAATCACCGTGTAGAAAATATGCTCGCTTTAAATCATTCTTACTTTTAAGATTCGCTAAAATTCTTTTTACGAAATGAATATCTTCTTTACTAATTAATGCATTATTCAAAATCTGAACTGCTGACTCCACTTCATCTTGAAGATAAGTATGCCAAGATGATACTTCATAATGAACCCAACCCCAACTCTGTTTTTTTGCTGAAGGTTTATAGTGATTGACTAACTGTTCTGTTAACTTAATTAAAGTAGCTTCTTTATCATATGCAGTTGAATTCGTGCACCCTTTCATAAAGTGATATACAAAGAAATTATATGACGGATCGATATATACCACTTTAGGTAAATAAGGCACATCTTGATAAAATGATAAAAACTTTGACTCAGCTTCAATAATAGCTTTATCATTCATTTTGACAGCATAGCGATTTCCACCCTTAGAAATCATGTAAACCTGACTGGAAGTTCCGCCACTTAAAGGTTCACAAACTGTATCATTCCCCTGTAAAATGCCTACTTCTTTTAATTGTAAAACAATCTGGTTCAGTTCCATTTACTATCTCCTTATAATTTTATTCTGGATAATAAATCACATTATAAAAGCTCACCATATCATCTGATGTATTTATGTAGCTATGCTCAACATTTGCAGTGAAGGAAATAGCCTCCCCTTCTTCTAAAATATACTCATTTTTTTGCACTTGCAGAGTTAATACACCTTTTTTAATTAGGATATATTCTTCACCTAAATGCTTTTCTGCTCGATGACTAAAACCTGGTTGTAAATTAATATGATAAATTTCAAACTTCTTCTCTGGATGATATGGAAAAACAGAATAAACAAGATAACTCCCATCGTCATCAATTATAGGTGTTAATTCATTGATATTAATTTTCGTAACTATAGGTTCATCTTCTTCTTTCATAAAAACAGAAAAAGATACTTGAAGCCCGTTGGCAATTTTCCAAAGAGTTGTGACAGTCGGATTTGATTTTCCTTTTTCAATTTGTGCAATCATCGCTTTACTAACGCCTGTTAATTCAGCAACCTGATCCAAGCTTAGCCCTCTACTTTTTCTCAATTTCGCAAGGTTATTTGCAATTGTTTCTTGTATAGGTTCCATTAAATCTATCCTTTCCCGCCAATTGTATGTTATATTATATATATGTTTATTATAACATACAAAAGGAGGATATAATTTGGCTAGTACTGCAAAAACGCAAGTTTTAGAGCATAGTATGCCTACTACATACTTGCAAGGAGTGAAGGATTGTATTCCTACATTATTAGGATATATTAGCATCGGTGTTGCCATGGGAATCGTTGGTGTATCCTCAAACTTAAGTGTGCTTGAAATAGCGTTATTATCAGCTTTGGTTTATGCAGGATCATCACAATTTATTATTTGTGCACTATTGGTTGTTAACAGTCCTATTTCTGTCATTATTTTAACTACTTTTATCGTGAATTTACGGAATTTTCTATTATGTATGACTTTAGCCCCTCACTTCACAAAATATTCTGCGCTGAAAAATGTGGGTATTGGGGCACTCGTGACCGACGAATCCTTCGGTGTAGCTATGAACAAAATCGTTAAAGGTGAAAGCATCAATGATCAATGGATGAACGGCCTTAATGTCACTGCCTATCTATCATGGATTCTTTCTTGTGTCGCCGGTGCCATATTCGGTAAATGGATTTCCAATCCGGAAGCACTTGGCTTAGATTTCGCATTAACGGCAATGTTTTTAGCACTGCTCGTTCTACAATTACAAAGTATTGATAAACCTAAGTTAAAGCTGTATCTTTCTTTAGTAATATATATGATTATCGTGATGGTTCTTCTATGTATGATTGTTCCATCCCATATCGCTGTCATACTATCAACGATGATTGTAGCAACCATTGGGGTGGTGACAGATCGATGAGCGTAGACTTAACTATTCTTCTTATCATCTTTGGTTGCGCACTTGTCACCGTCATTCCAAGAATTGTTCCTTTTCTACTCGTTCGTAATGTAGAGTTACCACAACCTGTTATTAAGTGGCTTTCATTCATTCCGGTTTGCATATTAACCGCCCTTGTTGTCGATAGTGTTTTAATCGAAGCCGAGCATGGAATTTCCATTGATTGGAATGTTCTTATTGTTATAATTCCTACACTTCTCATCGCTCTTTGGACTAAGAGCTTGTCTATTACTGTGATTGTTGGTGTTATTTTGATGGCTGTCATACGGTATATTTTGTAGAGGAAAAGAGTTCTTTCATTACTGAGAGAGCTCTTTTTTCACTGCTTGAAAATTATAGATAATTATGTTAATTTTGATGCATAGAAATTCTAGGTAGGTGAAATAGATGACATTTGATAGAGAACTAATGAAAGGTAGCAGCTCCCTCATTATTATGAACATCCTAAACGATGGTGACATGTATGGATATCAACTTTCTAAAGAGATGGAACGCCGATCAGATGAACAATTGGCAGTGAAAGAAGGTACATTGTACCCCGCCCTTCATAAACTTGAACAAAAAGGATACATCCGCTCATATATTACAAAGCAAGAAAAAGCACCATCTAGGAAATATTATACGCTAACTGATGAGGGTAAAAAACTACTTAAGCACAAGAACAAAGAATGGACTGCTTTCGCAAAGATGATCAATAAAATGATAGGAAATGAAACATAAATGAGTACAGCAAAAAGAAAGTATTTAGTAGAACTTGAACTTCTCTTACGCCGTAAAGGGATAAAAAATACGTTAGACATCATGCAAGATTATCAGCTACATATTGAAGATGCAGTCTATTCCGAAATGCTTAAAGGGTTAAACGAACAAGAAGCTACTGTTAAAGTTTTAGACATAATGCTTGCGCCACAAGACATCGTTAATCAATACGAACTTGAGCCAAGATTTTACTCAGAATACAGTTTAATGATTGGCAACTACATTCTTTTTCTTTCAGCATTAACGCTTACTTTTTTGCATTACTATACTGACTTTCAATCCATTCATGCTCTCTGGGGATTCCTGATTGAGATGAAATGGTTCTTGCTTTGTTCTTATACATGTCTTTGGATTGCATTAGGATTTACTTTCGGCAAGATAAATGGAATTCCTCGTAGAAAACCTATGAGAAAAATAATATTACTTGCCATCTCACCCAATTATTTATTCATGATTTTCATCTTATTCGGATTTCAAGATGGTTGGTCATTAACATATTTTCATTTTCTTGAACAATCTTATACCTTTTTAGTAAGTTGCATAATCATGACACTCGCTTTCTATCCTTTAGCAAGATGGGGCTTCAACTATGGAGTCATGCATGATTTTTCAGCATGAATTAACGAAGGAGACATTCAGGCAATGCTTTTAATGATATGTATTTTTTATGTTGTCGTTACGCTATTAGCATTTTTACTATATCGTAAGAAAAAAATAATCTCTCTAATTCTTTTTTCCATCCCTATGTTTACGATTTTACTAATAGGTGGCTGGTGGATTTATGAAAGTAATTATCAATTTATTTCAAATACAGATTTAAGTCAAGAACAACTAGGCATGCTTACATTAAACCAACCAATTGAAGAATTGGAGGATTACAAAGATCCTACTCTTACTCCGGTGGAAAATGTCTACTATCCTATTTTTGTTAGATCATCACAATTAATGCTTGGCGCTAATGAAGATGGATTGCTTGAATATGTAAGAACGAGCTCTACAAATAAACCTACCAATAAAGAAATTAATGTGACTCAAACATTACATAAAGTCATTGAAACGTATGGAAAATCTTATTACTCTAACAAAGAAATGGGAATGGGGCAATACATTGGGTATGTTGATCGAAAGAATAAAAGAGAATTGCGATTTTGGCATGAAGACGGAATTGTTACAGAGATTGAATACAAACATCTTTAAACTCCCTACTCTCGTTAAAGGAGTCTCATGATGACATTTTCTTTTATAATGATTACCCTTAGCATACTCTGTTTACTAATGATCGTTATTCAAATAATTAAAGATGTCAAGAAAAGTAAAGAACGCCCTTCTCTGTTCTCGTTCATTATTGTAGGATTGTTGCTACTTAACTGGCTACTATACATTACAAGCTTTTACACGTATATCCCAGCCACTATTAGTGAAGCATTATTTCTGCCGGTATGGATCATACTTGCCCTAAGTGGTTTACTCGTCTCATTACGAAACAGAAGAAAAAATAGCTCGTTCGCCGTTGTTACGGGAGAACTTTCTTTATTTAGCTTTTTCTTTGGCCTATTTTTATATTGGTTATCAAGCATGTAGAGTCTTAGGACACTCCCCAAAAGCCAACGAAAGCATCGTTGGCTTTTTGTAGAAAGAAAAACGTTTAATTGTTTACGCCTTATTATTCGGTAACTTCTTATCTGGATGGCCATTACCTTGTGTCTTCAAATTCTTTTTCTCTTTCTCTTGTTGTTCTTTAATTTTTTCTACAAATTCATGTGTATTTTCCATAAAACACCCTCCTTTTTTACTAACTCTTCGTTACTTTAACCACTTCAGATTAGAAACATACAATGTGATTGTTTAAGTTTCATGATTTTTCAAATTCAATAATGTTAAAATAAAATTATTAATACAAAATAAGTACCATCGTTTGTTTTATTGAAAGGTCATAACAGGTGATAATATTATGCTTAGAATTCTAGCACTCGATCATGATAATCAAATTCTCATTAATCCTCCTCTCAATGTGCTTGATGCAATGCAATGGTACTGGGTGGACTTTAATACACCTACTGATGAGGAAGCACAATTACTACATACCCATTTTCAGTTTCATCCATTAGCTATTGAGGACTGTATGCACGAACTTCAACGGCCTAAACTAGACTATTATGAAAATCTTAATTTTCTTGTTATACACTCTATAAACCGCAAGTCAAACGAGACAAATGAGATTGACTTGTTTATTTCAGAACAATTTATCGTTACGTTTCATTTAGAAGAACAAGAAGAAATTGATGCAGTATGGAATCTATTTCAGCGCCCTCAAGATGTTTCTAAATTCTCTCCTATTGAGATCGGTTATAAAATTATCGATAAGATTGTTGATTCCTTCTTCATAATTGTTCAACAAGTAGAAGATCGCTTATTAGATATAGAGAACAGTGATGAAGTAAAAAAAGGTAAAAATTCTGTAATAACTAATACCTACAAAGTTCGAAAAGACTTGCTCAAGCTTAGACAAACCATTTTGCCAATGCGCGATTTAATTTATCGTATTTTGGAATCGAAACGATTTATTATTCAAGAACATAAGCGGGCTTACTTCCAAGATATTTATGATCATCTCTTAAAACTAAGCGAAATGATTGAATCTAATCGACAATTAACAGCTGATATTCGCGATAATTACATCTCTTTAAACTCTTTTCGCATGAATAATATCATGAAGACTCTTACAGTCATTACAACAATTTTCATGCCACTTACCTTCATTGCAGGCATATATGGGATGAATTTCTTAAACATGCCTGAACTGGAATGGCATTATGGATATTTTATTATTTTAGGCGTCATGTTCAGCATTGGAGTTATTATGTTTCTATTGTTTAAATGGAAAGGTTGGTTTGATAGTGAGTAGAGGGGGCTGTCTCAGAAGTGATTATAAATCATTTTTGAGACAGTCTTTTACACTTTTTAGTCCTTCGTTATAGGTTACGAGAAATTTGTTATGCTTGCTGAATATGTTGAAAATGGGAAACCCTCTTTATTCAATACATAATTCTTATAGTTTCCCTTTTTACAAATGAATTGATAAAATATTCAGAAATAAAATTAGAGGTGAACTCCATTTGAGAAAAAAACTAGCATGCTTACACGCTCATTTCTCCAATATCCAATATATTGAGCAAAGTCTTTCTTCATACGATATTGAACTAATACATTTCGTCGATCCTGGCTTAATACATAGAGTGAATCATGATAGACACTTTCAGCCAGAGAATGCACAAAAGAAAGTGAAAGAACAAATAGAGTGGATGGCTAATTGCGGAGTAGACGCTATCCTCATTACCTGTACTAATTACATCGCCCTTTTACCAGAAGATGATTTATTGGCATCTGTTCCAATTCTAAAAATTGATGAACCCTATTTCGAGTATATTAGCAGTATCCGACAACCACAGACAATTATATTTTCAAATGCCGCAACCGTTAAAGGAACGATGGAAAGACTAAATCAATACGCTACAAGAAAGCAACGATCGTTGAATGTCGATGTTATGATAATCCCTGACGTATTTGAATTAATTATGAAAGGGTTACAACAAGAATATACTCAAGCAGTTTCAACCTTTTTAATTAATACTAGTAAAGATAAAGAAAATCTCTCTGTTGCACAATTATCAATGGTTGAAGCCGCTCAACAAGTTGAAGAAGCAACTTTGATAACCATTATTAATCCATTGAATCTATTAATTACCACGATCATTGAGCAATTGGAATTAAAACGCAAAGCATAAAAATCAACAGCGCCTAAGCTGTTGATTTTTTATTTTGAAATGACTAAGCTCATCTTTCGACTAATTGTCTCCATTCCAAAGCTTTCATAAAATGAAATAGCTGTTTTATTGAATTCCCAAACATTTAATTCTAATGATGAGGCATCCATTTCTTTAGACCAATCTACACAAGCTTCAAATAATGCTCTTCCAATTCCATTCCGTTGGTTATTATCCTTGACACCAAAGTCATTCATATAAGCATATTTCCTTGGTACCAATGAATCGAATGCAGGAGACTTCGTTATTTCCATTACAGCAAAGCCTACTATTTCACCTTCAAGTCGAGCAACTATGATATCACTGTTTATGTCGTTCAATAAATCTAGAAAATAACTTTCAGGCATTACTTGTTCAATGCTTTGAAAAATATGTGGCAATGCTTCAGCATGCTCATCTTGTCCTTCTTTTACGATTGCATTTACTGCTTCGTAATCTTCGATTGTTGCTTTATTCATTACAAGATCCAAATTTCATCGCCCCTTCTTATTAATTTTTAATAATTTAACCACAAATAAAGACTTTTTAATAGAGACTACTTAAAATATAGTCATAGTTAAGCATAAACAGACAGGATTTCAACCCTGCAAAAAGGTAAGATTTAATCAAAGGAGTGAAACACATGAATTGGATTCAATCATTGCAACACGCAATCGATTATATTGAAGAGCATTTACTCGACAGCATTACTATTGAGGAGATTGCCAACCAAGCTAATGCATCGGCATTTCATTTTCAACGTACTTTTTCACTTTTGACCGATTGCTCTGTTGGTGAGTATATTCGTCGCCGCCGATTATCGCAAGCTGCTCATGAACTATGCAATTCAGACACTAAAATAATCGACATTGCATTCAAATATGGCTAGGACACTCCTGAATCATTTACAAAGGCTTTTCGACGACAGCATGGTATAAGTCCAAGTAAAGCCCGAAAAAATATGGGTAGTATAAAATCTTATCATCGCCTCGTCATACAGGTGATACTAAAAGGAGCGGAACCAATGAAATATCGAATTGTTGAGAAAGATGCATTTAACGTCATCGGAATTAAACAAGAGTTTTCAGTTGCAAATAATGAGAATCTTATAGGCATCCCAAAAATGTGGAATGAAGTAAATGAAAATGGGTTAGACGAAAAACTATTCAGCTTAAATAACGGAACTATTAAAGGAGCTTTAGGTGTCTGCGTCGAGAAAGAAGCACAAGCTGGCTGCCCTGTTATCGACTATTGGATTGCAACGGCTTATGAAGGGGAAGTTCCTAAAGAGTTTCTATCTCTTGAAATACCTGCATCTAAATGGGTTGTTTTCGAAGTTCATGGCCCTATGCCTGATGCTATGCAAAAAACATGGAAGCAAATATACTCGGAATGGTTTCCAGCAAGCGGATATAAGCACGCACCTGGTGTACCAGAGCTTGAAGTGTATACGGATGAGGATCCGACTAGTCCAGATTTATATTCAGAGATTTGGATTCCAATACAATAAAACAAGCAGGCTGTCCGAAAAGTGATTTTCAATCACTTTTCAGACGCCCTTTTTCGCTTTTTAAGCCCTTCGAAGTAGGTTACGTAAAATATATAAACTTGCTGATTATGTTAGATCGCCTATACGTGGCGCTTTCGGTCTAGATGAAACCCCTGTATCTTCTTGAAAATCTAAAGAATAACTTTCCCATTAATCAAACAAAGAGAACAAATAGGACTTATTAGAAAACACTTTTTTATTGCTTTTCAGAAAAAAGAGCGATATGACGCCAATCATCACATCGCTCTTTTCAATCAAAATCTGCTCCAATGAAGCAATTGAACGAACCATTCACACTTCCTATTAAGAATTGTTGGTTTTTTATGTTAGTATAGTAACATATACTAAGGAGGATCTGGTACATGAACTATTTACCTTTAGCCATAGCCATTTTGGTCGGCATCACTTATGGCGCAATTAGAACCGTAAAACTTTCCAAACAAGAAGAAAACAAACGTCGTGGAAACGCTTATACAGAAAGCATAGTCGTTACATTAGCAGTCTACTTAATCTGTAGTGTATTCATCTTCAAATAATCAAGAAAAGCGGCTGTCCGAAAAGTGATTTTCAATCACTTTTCAAACGCCTTTTTACGCTTTGTTACCCCTCCGAAGTAAGTTACGTGAAATAGGTAAACTTGACTGTATGAATACCTATATCTGGCGCTTTCGGTCTAGATGAAACCCATGTAAATTCTTAAAAATTTACAGAATTACTTTCAAATCAATCAAACAAAGATCGTAAATAGGACTTATTGGACAACCTCTCCTATTTATTCTATTCATATTCCTCGTAACCTTACCGACTTTCTTGGACAATTACGTTAATTTTTCATTTCACCAATCACTTGTGTACTGTGCTGAACAGGAGAAGCTAGAATTTTCCCATTCTTCACATCATATAGGCCACTAGGTGTTACCCTAATAAAAGGCAAGTGTGTAGCAGAGAAGAATAAAAGTGTGAAAGCTGGATCATTAAAACGATAGCCTCGATCCTGTAGCAATTTCACCATCGCTTTCTCCTCATGTATTAAAGAGTGCATATCTAGGTTAGACATGATTCCGGTTAAAGGTAAAGCTATTTCACATATAACTTTTTTCCCTTCTGCTAAAACCATCCCACCACCAATTTCTTTCATCCTTTCAAAAGCATATAGCATATCAGCTTTACTCTTCCCAATGACAATCATATCACCTGTACCAGAATAAGAACTCGCAAATCCCCCTAAACGATTGGCAAACCCTTTCACTAGCGTATTGATTCGCCAAGAACCATCACGAGCAATCATCATAAAGAAACATTCATCATGCTCAGAAGAAAGCTCATCACATTTTACTTCAATCGCACTAACATATGGTTTCGTAATAACATCATTCAATAATTCTAAACCATTTGCATCGGTGAAAATCATGTCTTCCTTCTGTATAGTCCAGTCCAATTGCAAAGGTTTAATTTGAAACTTATCCCATTCAATGACTGATTGCTCATTCATATTTCTTCCATCTCGTTTAACCCATTTTCCTTTAGCCATAACACTAACAGGTGTCGGATTTTCTTTACTCTCTAAAACATTGATATTAGCGATTCTTCCGGTAGCGATCATTCCATGTAAATGCTCTAAATTATAATAACGAGCAATATTAACAGTTGCCATATTGTAAGCATCAATCAATGGAATTCCTTGTTCAATTGCCATCGCAATCATCGCATCATTCATTCCATTCTCGTAAAAAGACGGGTGCGACCCATCAGTCGTAAAGAAAAACTTATCAAATTGTTTAATGCCTAATTGTATCAATTCTTTTAACAAGTTTTCTAAATCTGGTCGAATAGACGAGTTTCTGAGAGAAACCGTATAGCCTTGCATGAGTCGGTCTAAAGCTTCTTTTCCAGTCATTGCTTCATGATCACAATCAGCTCCTAACAACATCAGCTTTGCCAACGTTGTTTCTGATGCACCTGGAAAATGCCCTTCTACTTTCTTCCTTAACCTTTTCGTTTCCTGTATCCAATCAAGCATCTGATTATCGCCGTTTAATAGTCTAGGCCACGCAGTCAGCTCGCCGCCTTGTAAAACCGATTTATGCTGAAGCCAAGCCAATATTTCTTCATTGTTAAAAACCTCGTTACCATTTGGTAGCTCTGTTTGTCCATCGAAACGACACCACCAGTACATAGTAGTAGGAATATGGTCAAAAGCTTCTAATAGTTCAAATGCTACTTCTCGTTGTAATTGAAAAAAGAATACTAGATTATCATTAATTAGCGTAGTTGTTCCTGCTTGTGCAGCGTATCTGGCTAATGTATGGGGATTGTATAATTGATAAGGATGCGAATGTGGCTCAATATACCCCGGTACAATAAACTGCCCTTGACAATCAATGATCTCACATTGTTCTAATTGCTGTGGTAATTTTTCCCCAACATACACTATACGATCATCATAAATCCAAATGTTTGCAACTACCCACTGACGTACATAAGAATTTAAATAGGTTGCATTCGTTAATACAATGTGTGGATTGCTTATACCATCAAGTACCTCAACATGCTTTCGTATTTGCATACTAGTCCATCTATAATGACCTTTTCCCAATATTCTTCCCTCCATATTCGTATAAAGTGAAACTTTAATCGGTGGGGGTTTTCATCCATCCCCCACCGATTATTAGTTGAACCAATCGGGTTCTTACTGGCGCTTAATCTCCCACTTAAACGTCTTCGCTTTACTTTCGTTTTGAAGTGGGAGTCTTAGCGCCAGTTAGAACGGGATAAAAGGGTGAAAGGAAAAATAATTTTTTCCTTTCACCCTTTTATCAATACTTATATAAATAATTTTGTTTTCTCCGCAAATTGTATAGCTTGTTTTCGAGATTTGATATTATGTTCTTTCATAGCTTCCAATAGTGAAACATAGAAGCTTCCATCAAATCGTTTTTGAGCTTTCAAGGTTATTTCGATCGCAGCATTTACTAGAGCATCATTCGCTCCTGTAAGTTCTTTGCCAAAGTAAATAAATCCTTGAGCATCATCTCCAAATGAAAATCCCTTATATCCTAAATGTTCAATGTATTGTTCCACATTCATAATTGCAGGCAACCCTTTCATTTGCGTTCATTTCCTTACTAAATAAACCGAGAATATAAACTTTTTAATTCATGCTGCTTTAACATATGAACTACTTTTTCTTCATCAAATTGCAAACGAGCATCTTCTGCATTACATACTAGTGGAACGTCACATTTTATAGACGCCAATTGACGGGATAAATGTAGCATATCCAAGGATGACTCAATCTTCGTACGTTGTGTTTTAGTTAAGGTATCTAAATTAGCTAATATGCCTTCTATTGAATCATATTGTTGAAGCAGTTTGATAGCTGTTTTTTCTCCAATACCCTTAACACCGGGATAATTATCCGATGAATCACCCATTAAACCTTTTAAATCGACCATCTGATTTGGTTTTATTCCTTTCCATTCAAAGAAAGTATCCTCATTATGAACATCGTAGTTTCCGTATCCCTTTTTTAATAGAATAACAGAAATATTATCCTCAATTAATTGAAGCAAATCTTGATCTCCAGTTAAGATGCCCATGTTGTATTCCGCACGATGAGTTTTAGCAATCGTTCCCATACAATCATCTGCTTCAAACCCTTTTATACCGAAGCTTGGAATATCGAAAGCTGCGACTACTTCTTTCGCCAAGTCAAACTGTGGAATCATCTCTACAGGCGGCGCACTTCGATTTCCTTTATATTCTTGATACATTTCTGTTCGAAATGTCTTACTTCCCATATCCCAACAAACTGCAACATGATGAGGATTAAAATGGTCTATGGCTAACAACAAGTGCTTTAGAAGCCCTTGTACACCATTCGTTGGAACACCTTTAGAATTAATCATAAATTGCCCTGTCATACCAGTGGCATAAAAAGCACGAAATAATAACGCCATACCATCAACTAGCATGAACGAAGACTTACTAGTACCATTTAACATTCTTTTCACCTCAAAAAAATTCTGTCCATCCATTGTAGCACAGTCAAACTACTCATGGAGAATAAAAAAAATGAAACGTTTTTTTTGAATGGTTAACCTTGATTTAATAAACCCCTTTGCTCCAAATAATCTCGAAATAATTAATACTCACCGTTACTAAATAAACAAACTACTATTTATATAATGGAAATTGGACTAGTTAAAAAATCGCAAAAAGACCTAAGCCATCTAGCTTTGAAGGAGATGGTACGGGAAAACAAAAGAGAAATTGAAACTTTTTCCATTTTTTTCATCTGTTAGTAAAAGAAGGAAGACATATGATTAAAAAACGGCTTTATCTTTATATATTTGTAGGTATTATTTTTATAATGGCAGCTTGTACTACCGTTAAACCAGTGGATAAGAGCATTATTTTATCGGATGATGTACCCAAATATGTACAAGAGGACGACTTTACTAAAATTAATTGGAAAAGAAAAGCAATAGAATTTGGTAATAGAGGAATCATTGGAAATGAAAACAAATCAGGTGTAATCGGTATAAAAATGCCAAGTTTAACAACTCAAAAGTGGATGTGGCATATTTGGGGAATTGATTCTATTAAGAAGCCAACATTAACCGTTGTTGGTTTCCATAAAGAATCCAAAACTGTTCATCAGATTTTAGTTAATGGTTGGACAACAGATCTTGGTGGAGCAAATAATGGAGCAGATGCACATACACCTTCTAGTGTTAAGGTACCAAAAAAAGGGGAATGGGCCTTTTTATTGTATTTAGATGAAAAATTATTTGACACTATCATTTATGACATTGAAAAATAAGCAAGAAGGATACGTGTATGCCCCCTTCATAATAAGAACTAATACCGAAAACGCAATCTCTTAGCTAATTTTATCTATTATTATTACAAAAAAAGATGATAAGGATTAACGCTCCTTACCATCTTTACCCTTACTACTTATATACCATTAACTTCTCGGATGAATTTTTTCATTACCATAATTATTTTTCAGTTTCTACAGGATTCTCATCATATGATACCCAATCACTGTAACTACCAATATATACTTTTACATTGTCAAATCCCGCTTCTTTTAATGCAAAATAGTTTGGTGTAGCCGTTACACCTGATCCACAATAGACGATTATCTCTTTATTTCGATCAAGTTCATGAAAACGTTCTTGCTGTTTTTCTTTCCCTAATAACCTACTGTTTTCAACACCCTCTGTCCAAGGATAATTCACCGCATTTGGAATATGTCCCGGTCTCTTATCAATTGGTTCTTCTTTTCCCGAAAAGCGATTATAATCACGTGAATCGATAAGAATTTTGCTATCAGATTCTGATTGAGAAATTTGTTTTACTTCTTCATAATGAGCTAATAAATGTGCTTGTACATTGAGCTGATAAGTGGATGTAGAAAAGCGTGAAACGCATTCCTCAGTTGGATAACCAGCTTCTTTCCATTGATTATACCCGCCATTTAAGACACCAACTTGATCATGCCCAACATATTTTATCATCCACATAAAGCGAGTAGCAAAGGCCACATCGCCGCCATCATAAGCTACAATCAAATCATTATTTTGAATTCCAGCCTTTTCAAGTGTTTGCTTGAAACTTTCCAAGCTTGGTAATGGATGTCGCCCACCGTGTTCTGCTACTGCACTAGATAAATCTTTCTCTAAATGAAAATATACAGCACCAGGTATATGGTCTTGATTATATTGTTGCTGTCCTAATTCTTTCTGCTGCAAATGAAAGCGACAATCCACAATCCTTACCCGCGGGTTATTTAATTGATCTTTTAACCATTCCTTCTCAATAAACATGCTTTATCACTCCTCGTTACAAAACCTCAAAAACTAGTTAAGCTTGAAGATATCTTTGTAAAGCTTCTTCTTTACTTCGATAAAACTCCACATCAACATACTCTTGCAATACTGACGTATGACTAATATAAACATCTTCTACCGCTTTCTCAACATGCTTTTGCATTTTTTGCAATTCATTTCGCAATATTTCAGTATAATAGTCTTTCGCTTTGGAACCTTCCGCTTGTAAATAGTGAAGTGCCGGTTGTTGTAAAGCTACTTGTAGTGCATCTGCCATTTTTTGTTTATCATTTCTTTCAAAGAACGTCTTTGGATTTTTAAATAGTGATATCTCTTTTTTAAATTCATTCGCTGTTAATTGAGCAAACGCTTTGTCAAATTCAGGAACTTCATTTTCGCTTACTGTATATTCGCCTACTTCTACTGTATTCCACGTTTTTACGATAATTTTACTATATTGCTCTTGCTTATTCTTCACTAGTTTTCTTGTTTGATTTTCAAGACGTAGCGACGTTGCACGCATTTCTTGTGCAAAGTCAAAACCGATGCTATCCAGCAATTCTCGTAATGCCATTCTTATTGCTTCTTTTAAGTCTCTGCCATCATCTTTAATCACAGCCGGATTAAACGATTCTTTAAAGAAATCTGCAAAACGGAGGAATACGCGTTGATTAATATAATAAATTAATTCATCAGCTTCTTTACTCATTTTTTGTTCCTCAATGTCAGACTTGCTAGCATGAAGTTCACTTTGTAGTTTTGCATATTCATTTTGAATTGCTTGTAATCGCTTTTGTTTTTCTTCAACGGACGCTGTTGCAGCAGTGATGATTTCTTGTAACAAAGTTGCAGCTCTTCGAATTGCTGATTGTGCCGAAGTACACGCCAAATCAATCAATTCATGCTGGATAAAATACGAAAATGCCCGTTGGAAAGCATCCATGCCACTTCCTTTTAGAAATGAATGATTGAACGTATAACCTTCTTTTTGCTCATGTAATGCTTCTTTACTGGAAAGTGGATACAATCTAGGGAATCTTATTCCAAAGCCTTCTAACTGCCCTTTAATGTATTGCGTTACTTCCAAAAGCTCTTCTTCTGTTTGAGCTAAATCTATTGCATTACAAATGAAGAACATTTTATCCATCGCAAAAGAATCCTTTACACGGCCTAATTGAATTAAAAATTCTCGATCTGCTTTAGCAAATGGATGATTATAATACGTAACGAAAAGAATCGCATCACTATTTTTAATATAATGGAAAGCTGCATTTGTATGACGAGCATTGATCGAATCGGCTCCCGGTGTATCTACCAGTACAATGCCTTTCTTCGTTAAATCACAATCAAAATATAAAACAATTTCATCAACAAAACATGATTTCGACTCATCAGCAGCAAACCCTGTGTATTCATCATATTCAACAATAAATTCCTGACCAAGCTTATCTTTCAATGATGGATATCCTTTATGGAATGCTGCCACAAAAGATAAATGAGCCTTTTCTTTCCCATCACCACTGATTTTGATGTCATTTACACGATTACCAAATTCGTACGCATCGTCAAGAGTATCAGGGTCATAATTTAGTTGCTTACAAGCCAGTCGCACATCATCTAATAACATGTCTGCACTTTTTAATGTTATTTTCGCAGTACGATGTTTTTGATGTTCACCTGCAGCCATTACTTTATTAATAACAGCCGTTGTAGGATTTGGTGATACTGGTAACACCTTATCTCCAAATAAAGCATTCGCAAACGACGATTTTCCAGCACTAAATGCTCCAAATAAGGCAATTGTGTAAGTTTGGTTTTTCATTCGCTCTGCTTTTTCTTGGAGCTCGCTTACGATTGATGAGAATCCTTTAACATCTTGTAATTGTTGTGCTGAAGAAGTTAATCGTTCACTCCATTTTCTTAAGCCTTCTTTTCCTTCAAGTGTCGCTTGAACTGAATCTAGATGCTCCATTTCCTCTTCTACTTGTTCATCATTTGCAAAAGCAATTGTGTCTTGCTTTATTTTAGCTTCCATTTGTATTTCATTGTTGCTTTCTTCTCTTTGAAGCTCAGCTAAAACAGCTGCTACACTATCTTCTCCTTCAAAATGATCTCCATCCATAATGTCTCTAAACAGCTTCTTTACGCGCTCCTCTTCTTCCTTTAACCCTTGTAAGAATAAAAAAGCCGTTTCAAAATGCTTTAATCGGTCTACTTCTGCTTGAACTTCCTCAAGACTTTCATGTTGTTGACTAACGATTAATGGCTTAACTTCTTCAAAGAACTGAAGCATTTTATCTTTTGCTTTTTTAGTAATTAGCTCTGCTATTCTCTTACTAAAATTAAGCACGTATTCACCAGTAATATCACTTTGGTTCATTAAAAGTTGTTTAATTTCATTAATATCTACATCTACACTAAACTCTTGAGCTTTCGTTTCTAATTCATGCGAATCAATCTTGGAATCCTTTAAACACTTCGCAGCAAATACTTTCACATGCCAATCTAATTGTGTTTTCGTTCTTTCTTCTAATTCCATTAACAAACGGTCTTCTCTAGCAGCTCGTTCAGCCTCTGTTTTATTCTTCGAAAAAAACATTCCTACTTTAAAGTTTGCTTGTTGTGATTCTAAGAAAGAGCGAATTGTTTCGCGATTATCCGCAGAAAGTAAATACACGTTTCGTAATAACTCATTTAATTCCGAAATCATTTGCAAATGATATTCATCAGGAAAGCCTTTTATCTCTGCCTGCTTTTCTTCATAGCTCTTTAGTTGTTGTGAAATCGCTAATCTCTCACTTTCATCTAAAGGTGCAAGAACATCTAGTGCTTGTTCTATTTCTTCATCACGTTGCTGGTGCAAGTATACTAGATGATCTTTAATTAATTGCTCTGCTGAAAGCAAGATCGATTCGTTTAGATGTGCTCTTTCATATTTAATACGCTCATGAATATATTCCTGAACTTCTTTTATTTGGTTATCTTGTAAATCAAGCTGGCGTAAAGAAGTATAGAAGATGCCTTCTATATCAATATTCCATTGTGCAAATGCATTAGCCACTGAATCTTTAAACGCTTCAAAGCTTAATTCAGATGCATCATGTTTATCTATTTGATTAACGATTAAATAAAGCTTCTTTCCAGCTTCGTTCATCTTCTTCGCAAACAGAAAGTTCTCTTGTGACTGTACATGATTATAATCCATCACATACAACACAATATCAGCTAAATGTAACGTAGATTCTGTAGAAACACGATGAGCATCATCAGTTGAATCAATACCTGGTGTATCCAATACCGCACAATCTTCCGGTAGTGGAAATTGTTCAGAATATATATGTATTGATTTGATTTGCTCTCCTTCTTTACAATACGCTTTAATGTCTTTCATATCATGGTGTCCTTCGAAGGTAGAGTGTTTACCATCAAAGAAATGAACTTTTACCGCTTCTTTCCCCTTTTTTACCTTAACAACATTAGCACTTGTAGGAATCGGACTAGAAGGTAATATTGTACTTCCCATTAAATGATTAATCATACTCGATTTACCAGCTGAGAAATGTCCACAGAATGCCAGCTGAACTTCTTGCGCTTCTGCCTTTTTAATTAGCTGCTTCATCTTCTCCATATGATTAATATCTTTATTCTTTCCGAAAGTTTTGTAAATTTCAGTCAGAATAGACAATACTCTTGTCTGATTCGTTGGTGTTTTAATCATGAATCAATCCCCTTGTTCCCCTTTATTTTCTCTTATTGTAAAACATTTTTGATTTCTTTCCTATTATTATGCCACATATTTTTATACCACTCTATAAGAGTTAGCCTCTTCTCAAATCAAATGAATGCTCATTCGAAGGAGAATTAGCCAACAAAAAAAGCCAAGTACAAATTTACTTGACTCTAAATCTTCATATTTAAAAATAATTCTGAATTTCATTTGCAATGATATGTAATATTTCCTATTGATGATCTACTATTACAGGAGCTGGTTTGCCAACGTTTTTCAAAACATATACCATTACAGAAGAATAAACACCGACAGTTAAAGCAATAAAAACCGCAACCATGAAAATCACCTTCCTATTTTCTCATTGATAGTCATTATCATTTCGATAATTTAATCATAACAAAAATGATAATCATTATCAACCACTAATTTAAATTTCAATATTTTTTCGGAAATTTTAGTGTTATTTTATACTCAATTGTTTTATGATAAATAAGACCTGCACAAAATTGTCTCATTTTGTAATTACATAGTACTTAACTAGGTATATAGATTTATTTTTGTGAATAAATACGCACGGAGGATGAAAGATGACAATCAATACAAGTATCACAATTGTATTAAATGGTACAATAGAATCCGTTAAATCTGTCATTCCTATTTCAATGGGAATTGATAAACCATCTGTTATTCAACAACCTTTTACAAGGACTGATAAAGGCGTCTTAATTGGAATAACAGGCAGCCTGCAAGGGCGCCTTATAATAGAAGGAAACGAGGATGTTTTTAGCAAAATTGGTGAGGCAATGTTCGGTATGCCCCTGGAAGGAGAAATGTTGGACTCATTTACAGGGGAACTAGGCAATATGATTGCTGGAAACCTAGCTACTTCTATCGCTAATACAGGAGTAGATATGGATATTACTCCCCCTTCTTTACTAATTGGTAACACACAGATTACTGAATTTGACAAAGGTCTTTCTCTTCCTATTCATTTATCATCAGTAGGTAGCTTTACCATCATACTGATGGTCATGAAAGCAAACGAATATAATTACTAATAAATTGTAGACACCCCTACAAACTCAAATCATTTAACTCAAATATGGGGTGTTGATTATTTATTACTACATCTCTAAACTACCATTTTGCAGTTAAACATATAAAAAACCTAAATCAATGATTAAATTCATCGATTCAGGTTTCAATTACAAGAGCTATTTAAAATGTAATTCTTCAATTAAACCATATCCATTCATAACTTTTAATGACACGTGTACATTTCCTATTTGCGCCTCTTGCTCCAATTCCTTACCAGTATTTTCTTCTACATAATAACGATTAATTCCATAATCAATATAGAAGGTAGGCTCTTCATTCATTGAACTATAATCATATATTTTTCCTTTCAAGTATAAACCGTTTTCAGGTTTTTCCAATGACACTTCTTTTGCACTATAAATATCACCTTTTTTCTCTAGTGCGGTGTAAACCGTTAAGGATTTAGAAAAGAGAGAATAGTTGTCGTTGTTATGGTTATTAAGTTCTTTCACTAACGATTCTGAAAGAAGATCTTTTGGAACCTCACTAATGGCTAATTGCAATGACATATAGTCTCCGTAAAATAAATCGGTAGGATCAATAGGAATTGTTTCAAGCACTACTTTCTCACCAAACATATTTGCAGAGAATGGTTTAATCACCATACCTAATAGAATCAGCAATGGAACGAGAAGGATCAACAAAAACCTCTTACGATTTGTATTCATGCTTTTGTCTCTCCTCTCCGACTTCTTTCAAACCAAATACCAAACGCAATTAGCAACGTTCCTCCAATAATAAAGAATAAGCTTTTCGGTAAAAAATCATACGATATATCAATATAAAATCTGAATATTAAGCCACATAAAATAACAATCGGTAGCAATATTCCTTTTCGCACTAATAGAATTATAGAAAGTCCATAAATAATTGCAAAAACAATCGCTAAAGTTTGCGACAAATTTGGAGAAAATAGATGTTCCCATATATATGGCATTGTTAGCGCAATACCATATCCTCCATGCATCAAATAACCAATCGTTGTCATAACTCCTTTATAGCCTGTAAATGGTCGCCAACTAATGATTATACCTAGCACAAATAGCAAAGCAATTATGACAAATTGATTCATTCCCCAATACCATAAAGCGGAGTGGAAGAAATGAATAAGTACAATTGAATTTAGAAAGAACAATGACCTAGATTTATTCATGGTCAAATGATTAATATAATAAATAAGCGGAACTAGCCCTATTAACGCAATGGGTAATTCACCTTGTCCATAAATCTGCATGCTGTATAGAAACAATAATAGTACAGCAAAGCCAAGAACTGCTCGATCTTTCAAGTAATAAGCTAAAGGAATGATACCTACTGCCCACAATAGAAAAGCTGTATAAGCAGCCCCACCTAAATGAAATGTCTGCCCCACTAAGAAGATACCCGCACCAAATAAAAATCCACCTAAGTAATATAAGCTTCTTGCCGTTCTTGGCAACTTATTCTCAGTTCCGTATCCAGCTATATAGAAACCAATAACACCAAAGAAAATCAGTAAATATTTTACTAAACTAGATAAAGCAGACCAGTTAGACGCAATGAATGTTAAAAAACCAATTCCAACTAGAACAGCACCAATCCACAGAAACGTATGCCATGTTACATGGTTTTGTTGATCTTCAATAATGTAATACTCTTCAAGAGAATCTACTTCAATGACCGCATTATGATTCTTTAAATATTGCAATTCCTGTTCAAGATATTCTTTTTGCAATCGACTAATTTTTTTCTTCAAGACGTCTTCCCTCCCTTGCAATGCTTCATATACTACTTTATATTATTTCACATTTTTTACAATCATATCATTTGAACTTAATCCTAACAAAATGATTTTATTTTGAGAAAGTCTCATTCTAAGGATTATTTTTAAAGTGTTTGGAAGATTGTACTGAAATGACTATTGACCGAAAATCTGACTTACCGCAACCTTCACATACTTGCCCTTCTCTTGACAGCCTTCTACAATGTGTACAATATTTTTTTTCCATAATGTCATCATTCCTTTTCTATAGCTTGATACAGTGTATTCTTACAAATATTCAAAGGTTAAAGAATTTAGACCTTTTTTATTGGGAGAACAATAATAATTATCCAAACATAATGAGCAAACACCTCAGCATTTAACAATTAATATATCAAGAAAATAATTATATCTATCAAATAAGGTCGCTATGATCAATTTTACCTTTGAATCTTTATTCTTGCTTATTCGTTTATTCTATGACTTTTCCAAAATAAAGAAGCACCCTTAACGGATGCTATTTCAATACTTTGTTACCAAAAACAACAGTTTTTCCTAGGTCTTCAACATTCATGTCTTTCATTACAACCGTCAAATCCCGATTCACCCTCTACAACAGTCTCGAACACTTACCTTTCATGAACCGGGAATAAATGTTCATGTTTTATTATTGTTCTATTGACATGAATGATCTCCTTTGGATGGATGTGTTTAACTACTCTCTCCTTTGTTCTGGTTTTTACTTCAGTCTCTGTTGAACAAGTAATAATTTCTTCCTCCCTTTCTTCATGACCTCTACATCTACGACAATTACAACTCATGCTAAAAGCACCTTTTTAGTTTTTTATCTTGCATTACAATTTATGTAATAAAGTGGAAACTTGTACTAAACATATTAATCAATAACAAAAACACCCACTAATGTGAGTGCTTTATTAAAATTACATTTTTGAAATAACTGCCATGTTGGTTAAATCAGACTATATATCCTAATTTTAAGAAACCTTTTTCACATGATCTTGTAATTGTACAAATTGTTTTTTACCTGGAATCATATTAAACAATATATTTAAAAAGATTGCCGTTAAGCTTCCCATAACGATTCCGCTGTTTGTTAAAATTGAAATACTAGAAGGTAAATTCTCGAATAAATTAGGAACAACCGTTACACCTAGTCCCATACCAATAGAGATAGCAACAATGAATAAATTTTCTTGAGATTCAAAGTTCACACGGCTCAACATTTTAACACCAGCTGATACGACCATTCCGAACATCGCTACCATCGCTCCACCTAATACGGAAGTTGGAATTATCGTTGTTAATGCACCAATCTTAGGAATAAGACCTAGAATGACTAAGAATACAACAGCTGCATAAATGACTTTCTTTGATTTAACGCCTGACATTTGTAGCAAACCTACGTTTTGGGAGAAAGTTGTATAAGGAAATGCATTGAAAAGTCCACCAATAACACTCGCAAGACCCTCAGCACGATACCCTTTAGCTAGTTTTTTTCCTTCAATCTTCTTATCACAAATATCACCAAGTGCGAAATAAACACCTGTTGATTCAACTAAACTAACAATCGCAACTAATGTCATTGTCAGAATAGGGGTAAGATCAAATGTTGGAACTCCAAAATAAAATGGCTTTGGAATATGAAACCAAGATGCATTACTCATTGCTGTAAAATCAAGCATTCCCATGAAATATGCAGCAACTGTACCCGCAATGATTCCTAATAACACAGCGATTGAACGAAAGAAACCTGTTGAGAATTTATATAACAAAATAATAAATAATAACGTCCCAAATCCTAAACCTATGTTTTGTAAAGATGCAAAGTCTTCTGCACCTTGTCCACCTGCTAAATTATTAATTGCAACTGGAATTAATGTAATCCCAATAATGGTAACAACCGAACCCGTAACAACAGGTGGAAAGAAGCGTACAAGCTTGCCAAAAAACGTACTGATAAGCATTACGATAATACCAGAAACAATAATTGATCCATAAATACTTGTAATACCATACTCTCCACCAATAGCAATCATTGGAGGTACAGCTGTAAATGTACATCCGAGCATTACAGGTAAACCGATCCCAGTGAACTTATTGCTATATACTTGTAGTAAAGTAGCGATTCCACACATTAGAATATCAATAGATACTAAATATGTTAATTGCTCAGGATTAAGTTGTAATGCACCACCTACGATTAATGGAACAATAATTGCGCCTGCATACATAGCTAGTACATGTTGAAATCCTAACGAGCCAATCTTAAATATATTGCTTTTCATCGAATTTACCTCCGATTGATTAATTTAAAAATTCTACTTTACCGTCTTTTAAAGATGCAATTCTTGCTAATGATTCAACTTGTACCCCAGTATCTTTAACTAATTGGTGACCATTTTGGAAAGATTTTTCAATTACAATCCCAACGCCAACAGGAATAGCCTCAGCTTGCTTTACAATATCAATTAACCCCAGTGCAGCTTGACCATTTGCTAAGAAATCATCAATAACTAATACTCGATCGCCTGCTTTAATATAATTGCTTGAAATTGTTACCTCATTTGATTCTTGTTTTGTAAACGAATAAACGGTAGAGGTAATTAAGCCTTCTTTTAATGTTAGTGATTTACGTTTACGAGCGAATACCATTGGAACTTCCAGTTCTAACGCAGCCATTAATCCTGGCCCAATCCCTGAAGATTCAATGGTAAGAACTTTAGTAACACCTTGATTTTGAAACCTTGACGCAAATTCCTCTCCTATTTGTTTCATTAGAAATGGGTCCATTTGATGATTAATGAAAGAATCTACCTTTAATACAGTATCTGAAAGGACCTTACCCTCTTGCATAATTTTTTGCCTCAAAGCTTCCATTTTTAAACCTCCAATATTTTGTAAAGCAATTTTTCTAATAAAAAAGCTCGAGCCAAAATACCATTCTCAAAAAATGAGTACAGTAATTTAGCTCGAGCTTCTATTTAATAAATCATCTCGAGGGAAAATACGTACTCATAGTCAAGTTATTTCCGGTAACTTGGTAGAAACTCGCGAGCCATATCCTCGCTATTATATGAGATTTAGTTATATACGCATTATAGGCGCTGATAAAGTAATTGTAAAGAGCTATTTCCGAACTAATCGGATTTAGTTCTTCTTTTTGTTCGGATTTTACCAACGCTTACCAATATCGTAGGCAAGGACGTTGGCAGATACGTTGGCAGTAGCGAAGGCAATTCCGTTAGTTGGTCAGATTCTGTCGTCATTGTCGCCAAGTTAATCCTCGAATACAAACACGCCACAGACCTCCGCCCACTTAATACGCTCGACTCCGCCCGTCTCCAATTCTACGTAGATTATCTTGCCGACTTCATCCAAACGGCACACGCGCCCAAGGAACGCCGACACGAATCCTTCGCGCCATACCTCTACGGACACAAAGTACGCAAATTCCATCGCTAGTAAAATACGGTCGTCAAACTCCGCCAGTTGATAATCGTCAATCTCCGGCTTGGGTCGACGCAGCGAGTCCCGTGCCGCCTCGCGTAATATTTCGCTCTGCTCCGGCAGGAACGCCGCCGGCGACCACTTCATTAGCCCGCGATCTTTATACATAACAAACGCCTTCTTTCGTATTTGATAGCGTTAGTATAGCACGAACAAACGTTCTTATTCAAGCTGTTTTAGTCGTTCGTAAAAGCGTATCAAATCCGCAAGGCACGCCGCTTTTACGTTCGCCTCGCCCATAATATGCCAATCTCCCGCATGAAGTTCGCGCCACTCGGCAATTACGTTCTTTTCGCGTTCAATATAACAAGCAATCTCGTTTAGTATCGTTGTCAAGTCCGAATTACTCATCGTCATCTCCTCCGAATAGCCAATGCGACTCAGCTTCGTTTTCTCGCGCATAGAGTTGGCGACATGCTAGCGCCGTTGCTCCTTGCCATGCTCCGAATAAGTAGTTGTCAAAGCTCCGAAGGACGCCTTGTTTTAGCTTCATGACTGCGTTTTGGAACGCTACTACGAATGGTTCTGCGTTATCTTCGATTACAATATCGCGATTAATAGAGCGTTTAGCACGAAGTAATATTCCGTAATATTTATACATATCTGCTGCGTTAAAGTAAGGCGACATTGCGTCGTATATTTCGTTTGGTAACGAATTTTTTAGGGCGTTAGCAGGCGTCGCCGTTTCTAGTAAAGTGCTTTTTGATTGATTAATAGAATACGATGGTTCAGTTACGTTTTCCGTAACCGTAGACTTACTCTCCGTAGGCTTGTCGCTAACCTCACGACTGGACAAGCTCGACTGGTCATTGTGAGTTTCTACGGGCTGAATCACGATTATATTCGCGCCCGTTCCTCCGTTTACTTTTCGCAAAGTTGCGACTTTTTTAACGATACCTAAGTCGGCAAGTTTAGCGATAGTACGACGCACGGTCTTCTCACTTTTCGCGATAATGTCGGCAAGTGTCGCCGCCTTCAAGTGCGCAACGCCTGCGAATTTAACCGCATAGCGAGCGATAGTTTTAAGCGTTAGGCGATCTGTTTCGTTAAGGTCATATGTATTGCGTTTGATATGTTCGTAGACTGCCGAATTAAGTTCGCCTGTGGAATTAAACGTTTGATGTTCCGCTAAATAATACATTAAAATCCCTCCATTTACGCTTTACGTAATTTACGTTTAGTGTAACTTACGTTTAGTGTAACTGTCAACGAATAAATTACACTTTGCGTAATCTTTGGGTTTACGGTATAATAACTATAATTGATAGGACGGTGATAGGATGGAGTTAGAACTGAGGTTACGCGAAATATTAGAGGAACGCAATATGGAACAACGACAGCTTGCGGAATTGACGGGACTTTCCGTCCGCACAATCAGTGAGCTTTGCAATAATAAAACGCAGCGATATCCGAAGTCTGCGCTTGCGGAAATAATGAATGCGCTGAATATCGAAGATATGAACGAGTTAATCGTTATTAAGAAACAAAAGTAAGGCGGTCAGGGCGACCGCTCTTTTTATTGTACCTTTACTTTGATGCCGGAGTTAATCGGCGATACTGGCGAAAGTGCCTGCCGCAGTGACACCATAAAGCTCGCGAAAGACTCTGCTTGAAATACCCGGAAGGGATAATCGCCCTCTATCGCGTAACGTTGGTCGCCAAGTATTAAAACGTGCGGAAAGGGTTTCGCGACATGGCCCGAATTGTACAAGTCGACATAGCGCGCCAACTTTTCGTTCATTTGCTTTTCCGAGTAAATCGTCCGCTGTACCTCGATAAAGAAGCCCGTCTTGCGAAAGCATGCGTAAATGTCCGGCTCGGCTGCTTCGCCTTTACGTCCATACTTCGGTTCGACCTGGAATGCCTCAAGCGCGCCAAGCTTTCGCATTTCTTTGTAAACGTCAAGTATCGCGAGAAAGTGATTTATCTTTGCGCTGTTCTTCTTCATACTGGTTTCCGCGCCAAAGTAGACGTAAGGTACGAACGAAGTTGATCGCTTAATCTGCCCGTCTCGCAATAACCGTAGCAATACATTATTAGCGCTATATCTCGGATTCTTTAATCCTACGAAATGAAGCTCCGCAATACTGTCGCGATCCATAACTCGAAATCTGTTTATGTCGCGAATAATCGCTTTATCTCGGCTAGTCAACATCGGCAAACACGTCCTTCTCCGTTAGAATTTCGGGCTGTGGTGTCACTTCTTTTACGGGCCCTTTCGCGACCATATAAGGCGCTAATAGTTCTTTCGCATGAGCCATCGTCATATATGGCGCCTGCAACTCGCGCACCTTGTCGCTATTCATAATAAATCGACCGCTTATTTCAATCTGCTCTGCGCGTGGCGTATTAACAATTCGCGCCTCCGTTTTGTCGCGCAATTTAAAGCCCATACTTACTGTCAAGTTTGCGCGCACTGTCGTGTCAAGCACTTGCGCGTTAGGGCGCTGCATCGAAAGAATGGCGAACACGCCAAGCGTTCTACCTATCGCCACAATCTCCGTTAATATACTCATGATTTCTTCATTTTTGCGCAACATAACAAATTCATCGATGCACACAACGATATAAGGGCGCCTCTGCTTCGGCGGCAGCTCGTCAATATGGCTAACTTCGAATACGTCCGTTAGGTCGCTCCTTTCGTCTAGTTCTCGCTTAATGTGCTTGAGCATACGTTCTATGTCGCGAGCACTACTAAGTACACATCGCACATGTTCAACGTTACGGAAAATATGGAACTCGGACTTTTTACAATCGCCTAAGTGTAGCTCTAACTCGTCAGGCCTTTTCTCGCGAATCAATGTCGTAAGTATTGAGCGAAGTTGCGTCGACTTGCCGCTGCCTGTTTCGCCTGCGATTAATATATGCGGCTGTTTACGTAAATCAAACGAAACATAACGTCCGTGCCGGTCTTGACCGCAAATTATGCCGAGCCTATGCTCCGCTATAGCTTCGGATATTTCCTTCGCATTATAAATAAGTTCGTCGGGCATCGCGCGATTATGAACGGTAAGAACGAACTTCTTTATTTCGCCTTCCAGTTCGATAGTGCGCCCGAAATATTGCTCGAATACAAAGTAATTCTTGCGCAACAAAGCCGGATCAACTCCGTTCGGCAACGTAAATACAATTTCAGTCGATTGTCCGTCGCCCCTTATCGCGTGTATTTTCGGATAGACGCGCTTTTCGCCTTGCGACGTCTGCCACGCGAGAAATACGCCTGCCGACTTGAACGCTTTAACTAGATGCTTGCGCGTCTGTAATCGCGACCATAAGTTCATCGTAACCACCACGCCATGATTGCGTTAGTTTTAAGGAAATACGCGCCAGTAGCAACGGCAACTATCGGCAGTACGATTTTTAGCGCCGTCCCTACGTAATTGAAGCCGTATTCTTCCGCCACCTTTTCGGCTAATGCGCTCACCAAAATACTTCCGCTCGCCAGAATAAACATCGTCATTTTTACGCCTCCTATTCATACCCCTTCTTAACAGATTCGCTAATTGGCGTCAAACTTACGTTTAACTTCGTACAACTTAACTCGCTATACAGTGACGATACAGTTACGAAAGTCTTCCGAAGGGCTTACGAAAGTATATGACGAGTGCAATCGATATTTGCCTGTACGCGCAAAAAATTTAATCACTGAGGCAACGCAAAGACGACGAGCTTGTCCTACGGACGGACATAGAAAAGCTCGTTTACTGTACGATTAACCTTTTCGCTGATTCTTAGCGCAACTTCTAAAGTAGGCTGGCGCGTACCTTTTTCGTATCGATTATATTGTTGGAGGTTAATGCCGAGGAAGGCAGCGAATTCGGTCTGATTCATGCGGAAGTCGTGGCGCAATTCTTTCAACTTATTGTGTACTTTCACGCGATCACCTCGAATATTAATTCGACAATTGACGTAAGTTTCCTTGCTATAGACACAAAAAAAACGCCCCACCTTACGGAATTAACCGCAAGTGGGGCGTGTGTTTAATCTAATTCGAATGGGTAGCGATGCACATTATCTGATTTAAATTTAGGATCAAATACAATTTCGTATCCAATTCGCGTCTTTTCAACTATAACGCTATCGTCAAACGTTACTCCCAATACTTTTTCAATTTCCTTAATAGATGCGCTTGTTTCTAGTTTTATTCGTGCTAACTCCTTGTTATTGAATACTGCGGAAGCATAGTCAAAATATCCGCCATCTACGTACATTATGTAATCTGCTGTTAATTCTTCGCCACTTTTCAATATAAACGGACTATCGATATATGCTTTCTCTTCTGTATCGCGTGTATGTGTTGCGTCAAATTCCGCGAAAGTAATGACTTTTTTAGGCTCAGTTTCATCCTGCTTCGTTGTCGTAGCACTCGTGCTCGGCTTATCTTCTTTAACTTCCTTCGCCTTTTCCTTTTCGCCTGGCTCTAATATTGTTCCGAGTATAACAACTCCAATCAAAGCTATTAACGCGACACCCCACCAACGCTTATAAAACGGTTTCTTCTCCATAGGCATAGGCTCCTCGTTTTTACCCTTATTTTACCTTCGATGCCTAAATTAAACAAGAGCCTACGCCAATCAGCGCAAGCCCTCGCCATGTTTTCTATTTACTTTCGCGAGCCTTCTTCGTTATGTCATTATTCTTCCAGTAGCCCCATAGCGCCGTGCCTCCGAGGAATAACATATTAATAAATGTCGCGATATTCTCTTCGTTGATGGGCAACGTCTGGATGCCCGCCATATTCAGCCCCGTATTAATCAGCGCGATCAATAGCAATACAAACCGCGTAACCGTGCCTGCCGTAATGTTTTTCATTTAAACCGCCTCCTGTACGATAATGTGCCAACCGAAATCTTTCTTAATTTCCTTCGCGTAATATTCCGCTACATTGCGCCCTGTGAACGTGCCTGTAATAAGACGATTGTCGCTCGCTCTTTCGTAAATAGTAATCGGATATTTAGCGTATAACTTCGCCTTACCCTCGCTCATTGCTTTCGCGCTCGGGAACGTGCCTGTTGCTAGTCGGTACTTGCCATGGTCGGTCGGCTTTGGCGCGCCCGTGCCCGTTTTAGATGCGCCCTTCCGCTTTAGTCCGTAAACTTTCGCGATAGCATTAACGGTTGTTTCTGCGCAAAGAATACGATAAGAATCCGTTTTAAGTAACGGTAAGTCAGTATATGAATCCATAAAGCCGTATTCGACTAGGATAGAAGGCGCTTTTGGTTCGCGAACCATATGCAAATTACCTTTCTTGACGCTACGATCCCGCAAGCCTGTCGCTTTGATAAGCGCAGATTGAACAGCTTTTGCAACCTCCGTTGATTTCGCGCTAGGCTTCGTATAAATGAACGTTTCAATTCCGCCATGCGAACCCATCTTGCCCGCGTTTGCATTAGCGTGAAGACTAACGACCAGATTAGCGCCCCACTTATTTGCAGCGTTAGTTCGCTCACTCAACGGCACGTCGCGTCCGTCAGAGTGCGTAAATAACACTTGGACGCCTTCGTAATCCGAAAACTTTAATTTCATAACGTCCGCAACGCGCTTATTAAATTGATATTCGCGCAGGCTTCCGTCCGGTGATCGTTTGCCGGGTGTATTCGGACCATGCCCCGCATCTAGTACAATTTTTAGTTTCGCCATTAAATCGCTCCCTTTCCGACTTCGTTTTTTTCAATTAAAATACGCAATCCCTATCGATACTGCGAAGCCGACTAACGTAACAATTACGCCCCACTTCCATCTATCGTTTACTTTAATTTCCGCAATGTCTTCTTTATTCACTTTCGCGAGCGACAATGCTTCGTTCGCCGTATCTTTCGCGTTAGTAGCTTCGTTTTTAACCTGTGATAGCTCATGCTTTATTTCGGTCAATGTCGACTGTACACCGTCCGTTTTCGTGCTGATTATCGCGAGGGATTCGCGCATATCTAGCGCTTGTTTAAGTAGTTCTGCCGTTAAATCCGTTTGTTGCTCCGCCATCAGCCAGCCCC
>NZ_JBALMO010000079.1:0-30355 GCF_036963345.1 Bacillus sp. JJ722 | reverse complement strand
TGAATAAAGCAATTAATACAATTTTCGAAAATGGAACATACAAAGAAATCTACCAAAAATGGTTTGGTATTGAACCAGATCTAGAACTTTTGAAGAAACAACAGAAATAAGAAAACTAGATTTGCGTAACAGATTAGTTGATTGTTACGCAATTTTTAACCATTTATACTTGTAAATGAAACGATTTCAGGAGGACGTTTTATGGATTTTCAGTTCGATATAATAGTGGAATATGCCCCATATTTATTACAAGGAACGTTATTAACAATTGGATTATCGTTAGCTGGTATCGCTATCGGAACCATTCTTGGTTTGCTTATTGGAATGGGAAAAATGATGAGAAGCAAGGTACTATCATTTCCGTTTAAATTGTATATTACTTGCTTTAGAGGAACGCCATTGCTTGTGCAAGTATTGTTGATTCACTTTGGAGTTGTACCTTTGTTTATTGGTGATACAAATGCCACTCTAGCTGCTGTTGTAGCATTATCTCTTAACGCAGCTGCTTATATCGCTGAAATCTTTCGTGCTGGTATTCAATCGATTGAGAAGGGGCAAATGGAAGCAGCTCGTTCTCTTGGAATGACACATGTACAAGCAATGAAACATGTTATTTTACCTCAAGCAACAAAGCGTATTATCCCTCCGCTTGGAAATGAATTTATCGTACTTATTAAGGAATCATCTATAGCAAGTATTATTGCAGCACCAGAGCTTATGTATTGGGGAAGAGCGATGGGATCTCAATATTTTAAAGTATGGGAACCATACTTAGCTGCTGCTGTTATTTATTTAATTTTAACTGTTTCATTAAGTTATGTATTAAATCGAATTGAAAGAAGGCTGGAAACAACATGATAAAAGTCAAACAGCTGAAAAAATCATTTGGAAAGAATGAAGTATTAAAAGATATAAATGTTTCTATTCAACCAAAAGAAGTAGTTGTTGTTATCGGACCTTCTGGTTCAGGTAAATCAACATTCTTACGTTGTATTAATCTATTAGAAGAAATTACGGATGGACATATATATATAGAAGGCATAGATATTGCTGATCCAAAGACGGATATCAATCGTTTACGTATGGATGTAGGAATGGTATTCCAACAGTTCAACCTGTTTCCGCATAAAACAGTGCTTGATAATATTACGCTTGCTCCAACTAAAGTAAAAGGAGTTCCTTTAGATCAAGCAAAGCAAAAAGGGCTAGAATTACTTCGTAAAGTAGGCCTTGAGGATAAAGCAAATGTATATCCAGATTCTTTATCTGGTGGACAGAAACAACGTGTAGCTATTGCAAGAGCACTTGCTATGGAACCGAAGGTCATGTTGTTTGATGAGCCAACATCTGCGCTTGACCCAGAAATGGTTGGAGAAGTACTGGAAGTAATGAAGCAACTTGCTAAGGAAGGTATGACAATGATTGTCGTAACTCATGAAATGGGATTTGCACGTGAAGTTGGAGATCGTGTGATTTTCATGGATGAAGGATATGTTATTGAAGAGAACAAACCAGTTGAAATTTTTGAACGTCCACAACATGAGAGAACGAAATCATTTTTAAGTAAGGTTCTATAAAAATAACCATAAGAGGCTGTCTGAAAAGTGATTNNGAACGCCCTTTTACGCTTTATTGGCCCTTCGAAGTAGTTTACGTGAAATATATAAACTCGGCTGTAATATTAGAATATTTATATTTGGCGCTTTTGGTCTAGATGAAACCGATGTATCTTCATAAAAATCTAAAAAATTTCTTCCCATCAATCAATAAAGATAACAAATAGGATTTATTAGACATCCTCTTTTATAAAAAAGGATATGGCTTTTTAGTGGTGTCTAGCTCCATTCCATACGTCGCAAAACGAGTCCTTCCGCTTTTCTATTTCCTTCATTTTTTTTTGTGAACAGGCATATGTATGTTCCAAAGGGGCTGGTTCCTAATGAGAAGATGGAGATATAGAACAGGAATGAGATTGCGAAGAAAACCTTTGAGTATGCCTAAGGTATTGTGGTATTCTTTTCTTATTTTTTTAGGCTTTAATTTGATATCACTTTGGTTAGTTGATAAAACGATTACGCCGATTATTAAAGATGTAGCGAAGACGGAAGTTAAACGTATTGCAACGGAAGCTATAGATGAAGCTGTTCATAAAAACTTGAAAGAAGTAGATATAAATGAACTGATTATAGAGAAGAAGCAGGATGGAATGCCTTCAACATATAGTTTTAATCCGAAAGTTTATTACGATGCTTTATCACTCACTACACAAGATATTGAGAGACGATTAGGAATAAAGCATGTGGATGAGAGTTCTAGTCGTAATATCAATGATATAGAGGATGCACAACTTCATAACATTGTATACAAGATTCCTATTGGTGTAGCAACTGGGAACTCACTTTTGGCAAACTTAGGTCCAGAGATACCTGTAGAGTTATCCTTAGTCCGAGATGTTGAGTCCAAATTTCGTACTGAAATGACGGAGGGTGGAATCAATAATACCCTATTAGAGTTATTTGTAGACATTGAATTAGATATACAAATTGTTATCCCTTATTTTTCAGATGAGGAGCCGATTAAGTTTGAAGCAAAAATCGGTGACATATTTATCCCTGGAGTAGTGCCGGAATATTTCAGTAATGGTGGAAGTTTACCTCCTCCACCTGTTATTAAAGAAAAGAAATAATGGATAAATTTCCTGAATTTATAGTAAATTCATTTATTTGTTTAGATGAAGTAGAAAAAGGGTTGCAAGTTTTATTTCGAAAGTTCATAATAATATAAAATTATCAGAGTATTTTAATGTTTAGGAGATGTCAGAATGAAAGTTGTAAAATTTGGAGGATCTTCATTAGCATCAGGAGAGCAACTGCAGAAAGTATATCGAATTGTTATGAGTGATCCTGATAGAAAGTTTGTCGTCGTTTCAGCCCCTGGAAAAAGGTCATCTGACGACATTAAAGTAACAGATTTATTAATAGAGTGTGCCGAGCAATATTTAAACAAAAGTAAGGAGAAGGCACCTGTAGCAACTTTACTAGAACGATATTCAAGTATCGCACAGGAATTGAACTTATCGAACGATGTTATGGAAGCAATTGAAGCAGATATATATAATGTGCTAGAAGGAAACCAAAGCAAACCTGAAAAATATATGGATGCAGTTAAAGCAAGTGGTGAAGATAATAGTGCGAAGTTAATTGCAGCTTTCTTCCGTAGTATGGGTACAGATGCTGTTTATGTGAACCCGAAAGACGCTGGTCTTTACGTAAGTGATGAACCAGGTAATGCTCAAGTGTTACCACAGTCCTATGATAATTTATACAAGTTAAGGGAGTATGAAGGAATCGTTGTATTCCCAGGTTTCTTTGGATTTACACTAGATGGAGAAATTGCTACATTCTCTCGAAGCGGTTCTGATATTACAGGATCGATTTTAGCTAATGGTACCAAAGCCAGAGTATATGAGAACTTCACGGATGTGGATGCTGTATATTCAGTAAATCCTACAATAGTTGAAAATCCTAAGGAAATTAAAGAGCTTACTTATCGTGAAATGCGTGAACTTTCATACGCTGGTTTTTCTGTATTCCATGATGAAGCTTTGATTCCTGCTTTCCGTGCTGGCATTCCGGTTAATGTAAGGAATACAAACAATCCATCTTCTCCAGGAACGTTAATTGTAAATGAACGTGAAAATACAAATGGGCCTGTTATTGGTATTGCATCAGATAAAGGATTCTGCAGTATTTATGTGAGTAAATACTTAATGAACAGGGAGTTAGGGTTTGGTCGTAGGTTAATGCAAATTCTTGAAGACCATGGGGTATCTTTTGAACACTCTCCATCGGGTATTGATGATATGACTGTTATTCTGAAAGAAGATCAGTTAAACCCTGAAAAAGAAGCAAAAATCGTAGCGAGAATTTATGATGAATTGCATGCTGATAAAGTCGAAATAGATCATGGTTTAGCGCTATTGATGATTGTTGGAGAAGGTATGAGGCATAATGTTGGTACAACAGCGAAAGCCTCTCAAGCACTTGCAGATGCTGGTATTAATATTGAAATGATTAATCAAGGTTCGTCTGAAGTAAGTATGATGTTTGGTATTAAAGCTGTTAATGAGAAGAAAGCAGTTAAAGCATTGTATGATGCATTCTTCGTAGGCGTACCTGCGCTATAATTTAAAAAACACTCCAATTAGAAATGTAATTGGAGTGTTTTTTATTGAAGGAGTTTATAAATCAAGTAACCTATTAAAGAGACCAAAAGAAGCGTGATGTGGAATGTTAGGAAATAGATTAATGGATTTTGTATTCTATATGCTGACATATTTTCAACAATCATTACCATCATGAATGATGTCATCTGTATGGAGAATTTTCGTATATCTTCTTTTGTTTCTGATTCTTTTGTTTGAACTGCTGTAGTCATAAACGCACCCCTTATTAAAAATACCATAAAAATAGAAAAATATAGTAAAAATTTAAAATAAAAGAAGCTAATTCAAAGGATTCGACAAGCGACGAAATTTTGAATTAGCTTCTTCTTTCTATAGTATTGGTGAAAGTAATCTTGATATAGATTCTTTAAAACGAATGTAATATGAGCGTTTGTTATATTCCATGAGCGTTAATCGATGACTTAGTTTAATGTCATCCATAAAAGATTGTGCAAGCTGCTTGGACACTTTGCAGTTATAGATAAAGGCGTTTACTTCAAAGTTTAAGCGGAAGCTTCGTACGTCAATATTGGCTGTACCGACCGAACAAACTTCTTCATCAATTACAATCATTTTAGCGTGAATAAAGCCATTTTCATAAATATAAACTTTCGCACCCGTTTTTAATAATTCCCCGATATTGGAAAGGGTAGCCCAATATACAAACATATGGTCAGGTTTGTTTGGAATCATAATTCTAACATCTTTCCCCGCTAAACATGCAGTTCTTAGGGCATCAAGTAAGCTAGCGTCAGGAATGAAGTAAGGTGTCTGAATAAGAATTGATTTCTTAGCTGACATGATTAGTTTAATATATCCAAGTTTAATTTGTTCCCATTCGGAATCTGGTCCACTCGTAACGATTTGAACTGCTACGTCACCTTTAAACTTTCTAGGAGGGAATAACGATGGATTATAGACGATGTCATTTCGATAAGATGCTTGATTCCAATCGAGAATAAAGCGGATTTGCATGGCATAGACAGCACTTCCTATAATACGTAAATGTGTATCGCGCCAATATCCAAACTTTGGATTGTTTCCTAAATATTCATCTCCTACATTAAAGCCACCTACATAGCCAACGTTACCATCAATAATAACAAGCTTTCGATGATTTCGGTAATTCAAGCGCAAATTAATAAGGTGGAACTTTGATGGAAAGAAAACTTCAACCTCTCCACCAGCTGCTTTTAATTCAGCAAATGCTTTCTTCCTTAGTCCACGTGAACCCAATTCATCATAAAGGACACGCACTTTAACGCCTTCTTTCGCTTTTTTAGTGAGTTCAGCGATAATTTCTTTACCCAAGGTGTCGTTCTTAATAATGTAATATTGCATATGAATGAAGTGCTGTGCTGCTTGGATATCTTTAATAAGACTGCTGAATTTTTCTTTTCCATCAGTAAAGATAGTTACGTCGTTATTTTCAGAAAGTAAGGCACCATTATTCGTTAAATGCATGTAAATTAGATCAAAATGTTGCTGTGCTGAACAATTCCGAAAAGAATATGTATTTTCTTTTAGTTCTTTTACTTGTTCAGTAATCATTTGTTTTAAGCCGATTTTCTTTTGATCGTCCCATTGAAACAGTTTCTCACGCCTTAAATTTTGTCCGAAAAGTAAATATAGGAAGAAACCTAATAGAGGTATAAAGAATAAGATAAGCAGCCAACCCCAAGTGGAAGAAATATCTCTCCGCTCTCGAAAAATTACAAATATTGCTAGTAAGATGTTTAATACTAAAATAACATTGATTGTTATACTCAGTATATGATTCATATGTATAGGTCCTCTTTCATTTCATAATATAGTTCTTCAATCATTATAATACGCAAGTTCTTTATAGTGTAGTAAATGACTTATTATTTTATTTATGATGAAATAAAAGTTAAATAATTCGGAAAAAAAGGAAAAAAAGAGTAAGATATATATACTTGTCGGATGCGGAAACGGATGCATGGTTCTTTTTGCAAGGGGGCGATATAGTGAAAACGATAGTTCAGTTTCTTAAACCGTATAAAATAGCAGCTATTATTGCCATTATTTTTATGTTGGCTGAATTAATAGTGGAGTTATTTCAACCATTATTGATGGCTCAAATAATTAATGAGGGTGTAATGAAACAAGATTTACATACCGTCATTTTGTTAGGAAGCGTTATGATATTTTTCTCATTGCTTACTTTGGTCGCGGGTATATTTAACACATTTTATGCGTCTCATGTAAGCCAAAGCTTTTCATATGATATGAGAAATGCTTTATTTCAACGAGTTCAATCATTATCTTATTCACAATTTACACTCTTTCCAAAAGGTTCACTCATGACTAGATTAACAAATGATGTACAACAATTGCAAACAACTATATTCATGGTATTGCGCATTATGTTACGAGCGCCGCTAATGATTATTGGCGGATTAGTGATGTCTTTCATCGTTCATCCATCATTAGCGATGTTTCTTGGTGTGGTAGTTCCATTCTTGTTTGTATTTCTGCTTTATTTATTGAACAAAGGCGGTAAAATGTTTAAAACCGTTCAACAGAAGCTAGATCATGTTAATAATGTGATGAGCGAAAACTTAGCGGGGATGAAGTTGATTCGAGCTTTTCGAAGAAGTGATTATGAAATAAATCGTTTTGAAGAGGCGAATCAACAATTAAAAGAAAGAACAGCCACGGTGCTTCGTTTTATGGAAGTGACGATGCCTGCACTATTATTATTAATGAATATAACGGTAATCTGTATTCTTTGGTTTGGGAACAAAGAAATAATGGTTGGTACTGCTAATATTGGTGAAGTAGTTGCGATTGTGAATTATTCGACGAGAATTACTTCGTCTTTATCAGTTTTCTCATTTCTAATTGTAGCTTTTTCCCGATCTAAAGCGTCCGCTTCAAGGATTACAGAAATTCTTGATACGCAAGCTGAAATGAGTGATTCAACTAATAAAAAGCATACAAGTCATTTGCAAGGTGAAGTGACATTTAAGAACGTTGGTTTCTATTATCAAGATAAAACAAGATGGGCGTTGAAAAATTTATCTTTTACTGTTAAACCAGGTCAAACATTAGCCGTTCTAGGTGCAACAGGTTCAGGTAAGACGACATTAATGCATTTAATCCCAAGATTATACGATGCGAGTGAAGGTGAAGTACTGATTGACGGTATAAATGTGAAGGATTATAACCAAGAATTTTTGCGAAAAGGAATGGGCATTGTACCACAAGAAGCTTTACTATTTACCGGTACAATTAAGGAAAACTTATTGTGGGGCAAACAAGATGCAAGTGATGCTGCTATACAGGAAGCTTGTGATCATGCGCAAATGTATGAAACAATTCAGAAATTGCCAGGACATATGAATGCATTAATTGGTCAAAAAGGTGTAAATCTATCTGGAGGACAACGCCAAAGGCTTACAATTGCTCGTGCTTTAATTCGAAAACCTAGTATATTGTTGTTTGATGATAGCACTAGTGCATTAGATACGAAAACGGAGCAGAAATTGCTGAGCTCGCTACGTTCTTATCATGGAACGAAAATAATGGTTACACAAAAGATTAGTACAGCCATCCATGCCGATCGTATTATGTTGTTGCAAAATGGTGAGAAGGTAGCTGAAGGTACACATGACTATTTACAGCAACATTCAAGTCTTTATCGTGATTTATTAAAATCTCAGCGTGAAGGAAGGAGAGATGGTTATGTTATGGAAACAACTAAGTGAGCCATTTCATTATGAAAAAATCCTTCATGCAAGTGATTTAAAAAGGAATAGTAAGAAAAAGAAAGCGAGAGCAAATGATACTAGAACAACTATAGCAATTATTTGGCGCATGCTGACATTGCAGAAAGGGTTATTTTATTTTGTCTTAGCATTAGTTGTGGTGAGTTCATTACTAGCTCTTGTCGGTCCTTTGTTAATTGGTAAAGTTATTGACGATTATATTGTTGCGAGAAAGCTTAGTGGCTTATCTACACTGTTGTTTATATTAATTGTCGTATACATTGTTTATTCTCTTTCAGTTTGGCTTCAAAATGTATTGATGATTGGAATTGCTCAACGAACTGTGTTGAGTTTACGTACGAAATTATTTAGCCATCTGCATAAGTTACCGATTGCTTTCTTTGATATGCGACAACAAGGTGAATTAATGAGCCGCGTGACTAATGATATTGAAAATGTTAGTTCTACTTTGAATAGTTCAGTTATTCAAGTATTATCAAGTACCCTGACATTGGTTGGGACTCTTTCGGTCATGTTGTACCTTAGTCCTTTATTGGCTCTGATTACAATGATTATTATCCCAGCGATGTTTCTTGGTATGAGATGGATTACGAGACGAACAAGTAAGCTATTTCAGAAGCAGCAAAAAAGTTTAGGTGAGTTAAATGGTGTGATTGAGGAAAGTATTTCTGGTCAAACCATCATTAAAGCATTCTCGGCTGAAGACAAGGTAAACGAACAATTTCTAGAAAAAGTAGAGAAGCTTAAACTAACTGGTTTTTGGTCTCAAACGTACTCGGGAATGATTCCAAAGCTCATGAATGTGTTGAATAATGTTAGTTTTGCTATGATCGCCGGAGTAGGTGGAATATTCGCTTTAAAAGGTTGGATTTCAATTGGGGTTATCGTTGTGTTTGTTGAATTTTCTCGACAGTTTACACGCCCTTTGAATGATTTAGCGAATCAATTCAATACGCTATTATCGGCAATTGCTGGAGCGGAGCGTGTTTTTGAAATATTGAATACAGAAGAAGAAGGCTTTGATGAACAAAATAAAGGTGCTTTGCATGATGTGGAGGGAGAAGTGAGTTTTCGGAACGTGTCGTTTTCGTATGAGGAAGAAGGTTCTACACTTCGCAATATTACGTTCACAGCTAAGCCTGGTGAAACAGTTGCACTTGTAGGGCCTACAGGAGCAGGAAAGACAACGATTATTAATTTGCTTTCTCGTTTTTATAATTATAATGAAGGTGTAATTACCATTGATGGAGTTGATGTTTCTTCTGTGACACGTGCGAGTGTTAGGAAGCAGATGACATTTGTACTACAAGAATCTTTTTTGTTTCAAGGTTCTATTGAAGAGAATATTCGCTATGGAAGATTAGATGCAAGTGAAGAAGAAATCATTGAAGCAGCTAAATTAGCTAATGCTCATTCATTTATTGAGCGTCTGCCAAATGGTTATCAAACGACACTGAGCAATGGTGGAAGTGGCTTAAGTCAAGGACAGAGACAATTGCTTGCGATTGCACGAGCTATTATTGCAAATCCATCCATTCTTATATTAGATGAGGCTACCAGTAGCATTGATACGATTACGGAAATGCATATACAACAAGCACTGAAGCGACTTATGCAAGGAAGGACAAGTTTTGTTATTGCGCATCGTTTAAATACTATACAAGAAGCCGATCAAATTATCGTACTACAAAATGGAGCTATTATCGAGCGAGGTTCGCATAAAGAATTAGTTCAGCAAGGTGGTTTCTATCATGATCTTGTTGCCGCCAATGAACAACAATAATTGAGAGAGGGTATCCTATTATAGGATACCCTCTTGTATGTTGCAGAGCTTTTTCGCTCAGATATAATTCTTTCTTTATCTTTGAAGTTGGGTATCGGTAGTGGTATGTTCTTACCTAAACGACGTAAGCCCTACCTCTCTTACATCCCTACGGCTCCGAAGCCGATCCGGCGTGAATAGGTACTTAGAACAACTACTGTAATAATTGTTGACCGATTCAAATGCTGATGCCTCCTGAGACAACCATATTTTTTTTGTTATTTTTTCCGCTCAATTTACTTCTTACTAAGGAAAACTTCATAGATATAACAAGAAAACAGAAGTAGTGAATCCACAATCATCTACTAAATAGAATACTATGCAAAGCTCTCCATTATATTATCCTGATTAGGAAAAATTAAACATGAAACAACAAATTCAGAATATTCATTCTTTGTTGAATTCATATAATGTTTACATTATTAAAGGAAATTATGCATGGAACATGTTAAGATGAAATTAACAAGGAAATTTCCAGAATAATTAATATGTTGAATTTCTTTGAAGAAATTATAAAAAGCAAATTGGGTGGGTGATAGTTGTGAATATCCTTACAATTATTGAGTTGGATAATTCAGAAGTTGAAGAAATTCTAGATGCTTCAATTGTTTTTGAAGAAGAAACAGTTTTTGAAAATGTTATTTCGACTTGTGTCGAAGGCTTCAAATGCAACAGAACAAATGAAATTCTAGATACGGATCATGCAATGGAAAAAGTTTTTCTTATGCTAAAAGCACGACACTATGTTCCATCAGAAATCCAAGATTTCTCCTATGAACTTTCATCATGTGAAAGAATTAAAAGCAACACCCTAGAAAAAGGCGAATTACCGAAAATGGTTTCTATCTCCTTTTCACAGTGCGTATAATTATAACACAAATTAATTTTAATTACAAGTTTAGTTGAACCAATCGGGTTCTTACTGGGGCTTAATCTCCCACTTAAACGTCTTCGCTTTCACTATCGTTTTGAAGTGGGAGTCTTAGCGCCAGTTTGAACGAGAAAAATGAATATTTTTTTCCACTTAAGGTTGATAAATTTTATCGAATGTACCGCCGTCATTAAAATGCTTTTCTTGAGCTTTCTTCCAGCCACCAAAATCTTGATCAATAGTTACTAAATCGATTTTCGGAAAGAGGTCTTCATATTTCTTTAGAATTTCTTCATTTCTAGGACGGTAATAATTTTTTGCTGCAATCTCTTGACCTTTATCTGAATAGAGATAATTTAAATAAGCTTCAGCTACTTCTCCCGTTCCTTTCTTATCAACTACTTTGTCTACAACCGCAACGGGTGGCTCAGCTAAAATACTAATGGAAGGTGCAACGATTTCGAATTGATCTTTCCCTAATTCATTCAACGTTAGAAAAGCCTCATTTTCCCATGTTAGTAAAACATCCCCGATGCCTCTCTCTACGAAAGTTGTTGTTGCACCCCTTGCACCCGAATCTAACACTTCAACATTTTTATATAACTTCCTAATAAAACTCTCCACTTTCTTTTCATCATTGTTATACTTTTTCTCAGCATAAGCCCAAGCTGCAAGGTAATTCCATCTTGCGCCTCCTGATGTCTTTGGATTGGGAGTAATAACAGAGACATCTTTCCTGATTAAATCATCCCAGTCATTAATTTTTTTAGGATTTCCCTTTTTAACTAGAAAAACAATCGTAGATGTATATGGAGTTGAATTATTCGGAAATTTACTTTGCCAATCTTTTTCCAGTAGTTGATTTGCTTCGGCAATCGCATCGATATCGTACGCAAGTGCCAACGTAACAACATCAGCTTCTAATCCATCTATTACCGCTCTTCCTTGTTTACCTGAACCACCGTGAGATTGCTGAAATGTAACAGTTTGACCTTTTTCTTTCTGCCAATAATCAGCAAACTCCTTATTGATTGCTTGATATAGCTCTCGTGTGGGATCATAGGAAACGTTCAATAATTCAATCGTTTCTTTTTTGTTTGTATCCTCCTTCCTCTTTTCTCCAGACGTACTGTTCGAACCACATCCAACTAAAACACTAATTAATGCTGTGATAGCTAAAAAAAACTTCACTTTTCTCACCTTAAATCACCCCTAAAAGCTATATTGACATTGTTTCCCCGTCTAATCTTTTTCTTTACTAAAAAGCTATAGAAAAAGGCTCTAAATCAAGAAATCAGAATCATCCTAATTTCCTAACTTAGAGCCTTCGGTGGTCCGATCAGCCGAGTATATATTTTGTAAAACTGTTTTAACAACAATCCAATTGGAATTTATTGTTTTTCTGTTACAAATACTATAAAACTAATTATTCCTACCTGTCAACTATAAATTAAATCTATTTTATTTCTCATTTACATCTTTCTTATTCTCTTGTTCAACAAATTCCATCTTCCAGCCAAAATACTCATTATCGGTATTTTTCTCATATGTCATATTGGCATCAAACTTATTGCCTTTTTTGCTAGTTAATCCTTTAACTAATGCTTTACCATCTTTCAGCAATGCTTTCACCATCGTTTTTGTTGGCTTCTTCTTCATTGCTGCAAGGTATTTATCATTTTTCCAAATAACATACTTACAACCATTCTTCCAATTCGAACAACCAAAGCCTTTTTGCCCCTCAATCACCGCACTAGAACAAAGTGGACATTTCCCTAGAAATTCATTCTTTTTTACTTCTGGCTTTGCCGCATGCTTGAGGATAACATCTTGATCCCCTTTTATCATTTCGACAGATTTCTTCGTAAAATCGAAAATAAAGTTTAAGAATACACCTCGGCTAACTTGTTTCTTCTCCATATCAGATAAGGCTTTTTCTAACTTGCCAGTAAACTCTAAGTCAAAAAGCTCTTTAATTGGAAATGTTTCAACCATTTCCCTTCCTAAATCACTACAGAAAAGACTTTTATCATTCGAGAAGATATAGCCTATATCTTTGAGTTTCTTAATGGTCTCCGCTCTCGTAGCCGGTGTGCCGATGCTAAAGCCACTTAATACAGCTTCTTCATCATCGTAATTCTTACCGCATGTTTCCATCACGCGTAGTAATGTTTTCTCTGTATGATGCTTAGGAGGTTTCGTTTCATGAGATGTTACCTTTGCATTGATAATGGCTAATTGTTCATTTTGATCTACATATGGCAACACATTATCTTTTGATTCAATCTTCTCAACTTGACGCCAACCTTCTATAATTTGCACACGACCTTTTGCAGAAAAAAAACCTTTAATCGAGTCATCACTTATATGAATAGTAATTCTCGTTTCTTCATGTTCAGCAATTGGCATAAACTGCATGATAAAACGATTCTTCACGGCAGTGTATACAATTTGCTCATCATTTGTTAACGATTTAGGAACGACATATGTAGGAATGATTGCACTATGACTTTCCACTTTTGCATTGTTGAACAACCGTTTCGTTTTCGCAAACTTCACTTCATCTTCATAAGGCAATCCCTTTTTTACAGCTGATAATACTTTTGCGACACGATCCACTAAACTTTCTTCTAAAGCGGTACTTGCTGTTCTCGGATACGTAATATATTTCTTCTCATACAACGATTGCGCTACCTTCAATACTTTATCAGAGGTCCAACCTTTAAATTTACTCGTAATGTATCCTTGTAAATTTGATAAATTAAATAAATAAGGTGGATACTCTTTCTTTCGTTCAACTTGTTTATCAGCAACTATTCCATGCGAATTCTTTAAAGCTCTACATATTTCGTCTAGCGTTTCCTTTGCTTTGAACTTCTCTTCTTTTCCTTCCATATATGTTGCATCAAACTCTTCGCCTTTTTGTGTCTTAAACTTAGCTCCTAATTTGAAATACTTTTCTGGAACGAATTTTTCAATTTCTTTATCACGATCATATATAATCTTTAAAGTTGGTAAAATAACACGCCCAATATTTAAAACTTGGCCTCGCCCTTTTTGATATTTTAATGTCGTAACAGAAGTTAAATTGATACCGATTACCCAATCAGCCCACTGTCTACTCACACCTGCATCTTGCAACGGGCGTAAATCTGTATTAGGACGAATTTTTTGCAATCCCGACAGCACTTCATCAGGTGTCCATTCATTTAACAGCAAGCGATATACTTGCTTCGGTGCTTTTATATTATAGATAATACTATCACCGATTACTTGCCCTTCTCGGTCATAGTCACATGCAGAAATAACGGCATCTACATCATCTCTAAACAACAATGATTTAATAATAGAAAACTGCTTCTTTGCTCCACTATCCGTTTGATCGCGATTTTTTGGGCTGCTCTTCACTTTATATTGAAACTTCGGTGGAATAAAAGGAAAGTTATCCATTTGCCATTTGCCCATACTCTCATCGTAATCTTTCGCATCATATAGTTGCAACAGATGGCCGAAAGCCCATGTTACGATGTAACTCTCTCCTTCATAATATCCATCATTTCGTTTTTTGATTTTTAATGCATCAGCAATGTTTTTAGCAACGGAAGGTTTCTCTGCTATAATGACTGCTTTCATACACAAGACCCTCCTACTTCATAAATAATAAACATATTAACAGAATAACATATTTCACCTGTGATATTTCTGTAACATTTCTCTTCTATAGTATCTCTCGGAGGTAGAAATAATGAAAAAGATTTTAACAGTTTTGATTGCTACTAGTTTACTCACTCCATCATTAGCTGGCTGCTCAAACAGTAATGAAGAGAAGAAAGAAGTAAATACATTTCATAAAGTATCAGGCTTAGATTTTTCATACGAAGTGAATCCTGAAACATTTGAAGTAGTTATTGAGCATAATGGAAAAAAAGAAGTTGTATCGAAGGCTCAAAAAAATAGAGAAGTTCGAGATTTTGAAAATCAAGAAAACCATTCTTCATGGACATATCCAAATGAAGATATTGCAGTCTCTCTAAAGAAAAAAGAAGACTATCTTGATGTAACAATCCAATCGACGAAAGAGTCGGAATCAAAATTTTCATGGCCTATCGTAGAAGGTGAAAACTATATGTTGCCGATTGGAGAAGGAAGAACCATTCCAAACGAAGATGAGCATTGGAAAAAACATTTAGATGGAATGGAAATGCATGCAATTGAGTCTCTTTCAATGGGATTTTTTGCAGTGAACCACGAAAAGTACTCAACATTGTATGTAATGAAAGAGGCATTTAATAATACATTAAAATTTAATACGAAAGACAAAATATCTTTTATGCTTGAGCATGAATTTCCTAGTATCAACAATAAGAAGGAGTATGGCTTTCGTATCTATATAGCTAATACCGACCCTGTTCATCTCGTAAAATTTATAAAAGCTATATTGTTGAAAAAGGTGAATTTAAAACACTAGCAGAAAAAGCGAAAGAAAATAAAAACATTGAAAAGCTTTACGGTGCACCTCATATTTACTTGTGGGACACAACCGTTGTTTCAGAAAATGATATAAACTGGAAGGCTTTTCGAGAGCAACTTTCAAGTAAAACGATGATATATGTAAAAGACTTTATTTCCAAAGAGGTAGAAGACGGTCATGAAACTACAAAAATCATTGAAGAGATTGCTGGACAAGATTATATAGATAACTATCAAAAAAACACTATTGCGCAGAATTTAAGTAAAGCTTTAGTAACACAAACATTTTACGATGAAGACATATTTACAAAGACAGATAAAGAAATGGAACGACTTTTACAAAAAGGTGTTACGAATCTAAATGAAGTGGAAATCATTGAACTGAATAAGCGTGCACTATACAACAATTTACAATCCGTATTTTCGCCAGTTGAAGAATGGGCAAATGACCGCACTATTGATATCATCAAAGACATGAAAGATGCTGGTATTGAGAAAGCTTGGTTTGGCCTAGACAATTGGATGCAAGGATTTATTAAGCCCGAAATGGTAAAGTATGCTACAAATAATGGGTATTTAATGGGACCATATGATTCATATCATTCAATCCATGAACCTGGTAAAGAGAAATGGCATACAGCAACGTTCGAAGATACGAAGCTATATGAAGAAGCAACAATTGAAGGAACAGATGGAGAGAAGATCTCCGGCTTCCAAAATGTAGGAAGAAAGTTGAACCCTACTTTATCACCGCCATCGGTTCATGCAAGACTTGAATCTATATTGAATACAGGAGTTCCATTTAATTCGTGGTTCATTGATTGTGATGCTACGGGAGAAATTTATGATGATTACTCTAAGAATCACATTACTACTCAACAAGAAGATTTAGAAGCAAGATTGAGCCGTATGTCGTATATCGGTGACAAAAAAGACATGGTTATAGGCTCAGAGGGAGGAAATGATTTCGCCAGCTCTACTATTGCGTTTGCTCATGGAATCGAATTGCCATCTTTCTCATGGATGGATGATGATATGAAAAAAAATAAAGAGAGTAAATATTATATGGGTCGCTATTACTCAGCAAGAGGCGGAGCACCTGAAAAAGTAACAAAACAAATTCCAATTAAAGAAGAATACAAGAAGATTTTCTTAGATCCAACTTATAAAATCCCTTTATATAAATTAGTATATAACGATTCATTGATCACATCATATCATTGGGATTGGTCAACGTTCAAAATCATTAACGAAGTAGAAAATCGCATGCTTTATGAGATTTTATATAACGTACCACCGATGTATCATATTGATAAGTTTGAATGGGATAAACACGGTGAAAAGATGGCAGAACATACTATAGTTTGGTCAAAATTCAGCAAAAATGTCATCAACAAAGAAATGACTAATTTTAAAATGCTAACAGATGATCACCTTGTTCAAATGACAGAATACGGTAGCAAAGTCAAAGTCGTGGCAAACTTTAGCGACCGTCCATACAACTACAACAACGACATCGTATCACCTAACTCACTAATAATATACGATGGTGATACAAAATCGGTATATAAGCCCTAAATAGTGAAAGGATTTACAATTATTCAAAAAAGCCCATTACATTTTATATGTAATGGCTTTTTTTCATCTATTTCGTCAATGAAAAATTTTGCTTTTCTCTGCATTTTCAGTGAATCGGTTGACTACTTTCATTAATGGTTTCTTAAGCATAGTACCGATCACAATGAATATCAACGCAATACATATTAACACAAGCATATACGTAATCGCATTATACCAAACGGCTCCCCCTAATGCTTCTCTAAGTAACTTAACGGCATATGTGAAAGGTAAGAAAGGATAAATATGTTGGAAAAACGGTGAGGATACCTCAATTGGGAAGTTACCTCCAGAGCTAGAAATTTGTAAGACGAGCAAAACAATCGCTAAACCTTTTCCAATATTGCCAAAGATAGAAACTAACGTATAGACAATTGTTACGAAAACGAAGCTTATTAGTAGACTAAATAGCACAAAAGCCAGCTTCATATGAATATCTACACCAAGCAAAAAGATATTACCTAATGACACAATTGCAGCCTGTATAAGAGCAATTGTTAAGAAAGTTAAACCTCTTCCAAAGTAAAAATGGTGTGGCTTATACATTTCTTTTGGCATATGCACATCCACTGAAAGCATAGATACAAGCAATAAAGCACCAACCCAAATCGCTAATGCAGTATAGAAAGGTGAGCTAGCTGAACCATAGTTAGCCACAGGAAATTCCCTTACCTCTTTCAAATTCACCGGATTAGCTATGAAATCACTATCAGCTTTAATATCTGTTCTTAGAAGATCTATAACCTCTTCAATACTGATTTGCTTTTTCACTTCGTTAAGTTTTTCCGTGGCTGTATTAATTGATTTAGTCAATTGTGGCAACTCTGTCCGTGATAAGTCAGCTGCCATTTGTACCGCTTCAACTAACTTCGGCACGTTTTCTTTAATTAATTGTGTAGCATGTTGTAAATCTTTTTCTAAACCAGGTAAGTCTTTCTTAACGAACTCACTACCTTTATTTACTTGATTTCTCATTACTCCAAAATCATTTTGATAGAAATTTGCAGCAAAGTTTACTTCATTAATCACTTTATCTACATTAGCATTAATTACATTTGTAGCATTCTGTAAAGTTGATTCCAGCTGAGGTAATTCTTCTTGATACTTCTTCAGCATAGTTGTAGCTGTCTGAAGTGTCTGTTCAGTATCACCAAGAAGATTCTTCACGTTTGGTAATTGCTTCTGCGCTTCAATAACGACATCATTCGCCGTTTTAATATCATTTTGTATTTTATTTAACCCATTTTGTATAGCTGGTAAGTAAGTACTGTCGAAATTCCCTAAAACATTATCAGTAAGTTGTTGAATACTTTTTGCTTCGTTATTTATATTTTGTAATACTGTCGGTAATTCACTTCCATTACTTTGAATTAATGAAATAGCATTTTGTACTAATCCCTGTTGCTTTTGCACTCGATCTTTTAAAGTTTGCAAACTTTGCAGAAGTTCATTCATCTGGTCAGGCGCAATACCTTGATCAATGAAACCTTGCATATGATCCATTTGATTTTGTAATACTTTTTGTTGTTCATTCAATAATTCACTAGTCGTGTTCAAAAAAGATTCAACTTGCTCAGGTGAAATATTTGAATCTACTAATTGACTAGTTACGATGGTAGTGTTTTTGGCAATTTGATTAACAAGCACTAAGTTCAACCTAACGGCTTTAGCTATTTCATCAAATGATGCACTAAGACTATCAGTGAATTGTGTAGCAATCCCAACGTATTTTTCGCTATTGTTAGCTAACTGTTCTATTTGAGGTAGCAATGCTTGGGTGGAATTAATCACATCCATTGCTTGATTTGCTTCTGTTAATCCTTTATTTAACGTATCTTTTATAATGCCAAAATTATCATTAAACTCATTGACTTTCGCTGCCATATTACGTATTTCCGGTATTTTTTCTTGGAGTAAAAGTACTTGTTGACCCGCTTCTTCGAGAACTGGTAACGCATCTTGAATTTTAAGGATACTTTGTCCCGCCGCATTTATTTCAGGTATATAACTTGTTAACCCTATAACTTTATTTGCTTTCGCTTGAATAGCTGGCAAATCTTTTTCAAGCTTAATCATCTCTTGTCCAAATTCGTTAATTTGAGGTAGAGCATCTTGAATTTGATATAACTTAGTTTCCATTTTTCTGATAGTAGGTAAATCTTTTTCAAGTTCAATACCTATCTTATCGAATGCTGTTAACAATGATTTTGATACGGTATTTACAAATTCTTTAGTGACTTGTGCAGTAATCGCGTTAGCCCCTGTAGCTGTGATTTTTGGAGTAATGGCATTAATTTTATCATTAATGGTAAAAACAATCTCCGCTTTTTTCGGATGTTCGCTAAGAATGCTTGAAAGTGACTCAGAGAAATCTTTCGGTATATATAAACTTGCATAATAATCACCATTAGTAACTCCTGAGTCTGCTTGTTCTTTACTAACAAATGTCCATCCTAGATTTTCGTTTTCCTTTAATTTATTTATTAATTCATAGCCGATATTTAACTTTTCACCCTCTACTGTCGTTCCTTTATCATCATTAGCAACAGCTATTTTAATCCCTGCAGTATTTCCATAAGGATCCCAAAGTGCTTTAATATTAAACCAAGCGTATAAAGATGGTAAGAACATTAAAGCAACAATTAAAAAAATGGCTGCCTTCGAACGATATATTCGGCGCCAATCCAATCGATAGATATGTAACACTTTTCTCATGGCAAAAACTCCTTCTGCAACACTAATGTTTCGCTTATTGATAAAGTGAAACTTTTATCGGTGGGGTTTTTCGTCCATCCCCCACCGATTATTAGTTAAATCAATCTGGTTCTAACTGGCGCTTAATTTCGTATTGAAGTGGGAGTCTTGGCGCCAGTTAAAACGGGTTAAATGTAATTTACCCCTTTTTGCAGAAATTCATAATTTAAATTATGGACTGACCTATTACATTTCAAATTATTAGCAAAAGAAAAAAGAGCTGTAATTGTACTGCACCCCAAATTTTAGACACAGTCTAAAATTTGGAGGTGCTTTTCTTTTGGTTAAATATTCAGCAGAAGATAAAATTCGAGCCGTACAACTATACTTACATGGTAAGGATGGCGGAAATAAAGTGGCAAAACGACTAGGCGTTAGTCGAGGTCAATTCTGGAATTGGGTTAATTAATACAAACATCATGGTGAAGAAGCATTTAATAAAGAGTACACAAATCATTCTGCACAGTATAAACTAGACGTACTTCAATACATGTATGATAATGGGACGTCAATAAGCGAGACTGCGGCTATTTTCAATATTCCTTCTCCCTCTTCGATTCTTATGTGGAGTCGTCACTTTGAAGAAGGAGGTATTGACGCCCTAAAACCAAAGAAAAAGGGGCGTCAATCCATGAAAAAAGACCATCAAAAAGAAACGAAAAAACAAATACCAACAGAAGGTTCGGTTGAGGCATTACAAGCTGAATTGGAACGTTTACGTATGGAAAATGCCTATCTAAAAAAGTTGAATTCCTTAGTTCAAAACAAGGAAAAATCACCAAACAAGACAAAGCGCAAGTAGTCTACGAATTAAGGCATCAATTTCAGGTGAAAGCTCTTTTACAACTAGCAGGAATCCCACGTAGTACATATTATTACTGGGTAAAAAATATAGGTAAGCCTGATCCAGATACCCATTTAAAACAACTCATTCAATCAATATACGATGACCATGAAGGTCGGTATGGATATCGTCGTATTCGTGATGAATTATGCAATCTTGGATATAAAATAAATCATAAAAAAGTACAAAGAATCATGGAAGTTCTTGGTTTGAAATCGTTAGTCCGCATGAAAAAATATCGCTCTTACAAAGGGGAAATTGGTAAGATTGCACCTAATCTATTAAATAGAAACTTTAAAGCTGAAAAACCAAATAAAAAATGGGTTACGGATATTACAGAGTTTAAATTATTTGGGGAAAAGTTATATTTATCGCCTATATTAGACTTATTTAATGGTGAAATTATTACCTATACCCTTGGTTCAAGACCAACCTACTCACTCGTTTCAACCGTGTTAGTTCAGGCTTTTGAACAGTTGTATGAGGAGGATTCGCTTCTTATTCATTCCGATCAAGGCTGGCATTATCAGATGAAGCATTATTGTCATACCCTTCGTGAACACGGTATTACACAGAGTATGTCACGTAAAGGTAACTGTTACGATAACGCCGTAATAGAAAACTTCTTTGGCATTTTGAAATCAGAGTTTCTTTATCTAAAAGAATTTGAGAGTGTGGAACACTTTAAGATAGAATTAGCAAAATACATGACTTATTACAATCACAAACGAATTAAAGCAAGATTAAAAGGCATGAGTCCGGTACAATACCGGACCCATGCCCAAGAAGTTGCTTAATAAAATAACCGTGTCTAAATTTAGGGGGTCACTTCATAATCAGCTCTTTTAATTTTTATAAAAATCTAAATATTTCACTCGAATGTATACATCATCCAAAATCCAATGTCCTCAAAACCTATTTGCTTATAAATTGATCCAGCCGCAGGATTATCATAGAACAGACATAGTTCCTTGCTTTCTGATAATAGGTGATTACAAAGCTTAAGCATACACTTGGTTGCATAACCTTTTTTCTTATAATTTTCTAAGGTAGCCACAGCTACAACCATCGCAGATAAAGAATTTTCTGCAGTTGTTGAAGCGGTTGTTACCATTTTTCCATCTTCTATTATAAAAAATGAGCGTGAAGTTCCATTTTGTAATTCTCGACTTTTTTTCTCTATTGTACTAGTTGTATCAATAAATTCTGGAATAGCGTTTAGTAAGTTAACCAGTTGTTCTGCATCATTTGGTACTGCTTGTTGTACAATTGATAAATCAACCTTATGTATATCGGTATTTAAGCTAGTACATTTAGCATAATAAGTTTGTCTTTTACTTTTTAGCTGCTTATTTAAATAGCACTCAATCTGTGCCGTGATCTCTTTTAGCCCAGACATCCTTTTAAAGGAAGGATCATTACACATAATCTCAGCAAACCCTTTAGCATCAAATGATTCCAAAGCAAAAGGTATATAATTTTCCTCATATTTTAATAAAACAGCAATCAGTTCTCCACTTTCGTTAAACTCTCCCCAAAGTTTCTGAAATTCTTGATCAAATCCATAATTTTCGATATCTCCAATGATAAATAAATTTTCAGCAACTTTAGTTTTTAACAATTTAAAACAAACTTCATGATCACTTTTATTTAGCCTTCTAATCATCTCTCTCACCCCAACTATAAAACTTACTTAATAAAATATTATAATTATAATACAAATAATTCTGTAGACAAAGCCTCTCAGGGCATTATCTACAGAATAAAGATTTAATTAAATCGCTGCTTTCACTTTTCGTGCTTTCATATGATAAAGTTGATACAGTAACAACGCAATGATGGAAAGGATAGCTCCAGAAATGTATGGTAAACCGATTGAAACTGAGAATAACAAACCACCTAAAGGAGGTCCTATAATTCTTCCTAGTGAATCAAAAGAAGAAAGTAAGCCTGTTACATTCCCATGTCCAGAATTCGAGTTTTTTGTAAGTAATGCCGATATTGCCGGACGAATCACACCATTTCCTAATCCAAAAATGGTTAAGAATACAGCTGATGTCCAGAAATTAGAAGAGAACAAGATTAATATGAAACCTATTGCCGAAACAATGATACCGACACGAATAACGGCTCCTTCTCCGTATTTCTTCGTCATTTTTCCAGCTAATCCACCTTGAACCATTGCACTACCCAAGCCCATAATCATGAAAATATAACCTAATTGAACGGTATCAATAGCTGCTTTCTTAGCTGCAAAATAAGCAAAAGTTGTTTCTAACCCAGCTAAAGATAGAGTAATAATTAGTTGTAATACAAACATGATGGATAGCGGTCCTTGGAATGCTTTCCACATAGGTTCTTTCTTGTTAGCTTGGAGTACACGATTTTCTTTAGTAAGTGATTCTTTCAATAGTATAGCAACTAATAGTAGTGTAAAAACACAAGAAATACCTGCAACATAAAACGGCATATTTAAGCTTGATTTAGAGAATATACCACCGATGGCTGGACCAAATACAAACCCAAGTCCAGTTGCTGCTCCGATGATCCCCATTCCTTTCCCTCTATCCTCAGGAGTAGTAATATCCGCTACATATGCCATTGCTGTTGGCATATTCGCCGCTGATAAAACTCCTCCAACAATTCTTGCCACGAATAATACCCATAAAGAATCCGCGGTTGCCATAATAAAAAACGAAGCAGCTAATCCAGCAATCCCAATCATCATAACTGGTTTACGACCAATTCGATCAGAAACACGTCCCCATATTGGCGCAAAAAATAGTTGCATCAATGAATACACTGCCATTAAAAGACCAAGTTCTGTAGGGCTACCTCCAACTTTTTCAGCCAAGAATGGAAGAACAGGGATAATAATACCAAAGCCAACCATCACTAAAAACATAACTAAAAAAAGAATAGGTAAAACTTTTTTTGTTTTCATTTCATTCTTCCTTTCTTCTAAAATACTTGTCAATTTAAATCCAAGCTATTCATTCATATTACAAATGCTCGTATAGTTAATATACAATTAATCACGTATGACTATACCTAAAATTATAGCCCACTTATTTACGATTAAGCAATCATTAACTCTCCTTTTCACCTTCATAATACCAATAGCCCACAAGTCAATTGACTGACTCATGGGCTATCTTCATGGTAATTATCTATATATTATAGATAAGCTAGTTGGATTTACGGATTTTTTCGATTTCATCTGCAACAAATTGTACTTGTGTACCCACTATAACTTGAATGCTTTGTGGTCCTACAATATTAATTCCCGGTACCCCCGTTGCTTTAATCTTCTTCTGATCTACTGCGTTCATGTCCTTCACTTCTAATCGTAAGCGTGTAGTACAATGATCTACAGAAGTAACATTCGCATCTCCACCTAAGCCATCATAAATTTGAGCTGCCATTACAGCAAATTTATTATCTATATTCATATCTTCTTCATGAGCTCCGAAATCTTCGCTTTCTTCATCTTCATCACCTCTACCAGGTGTTTTCAAATCGAATTTAACGATTAAGAAGCGGAATAAGAAATAGTAAATCACAGCAAATACAAGACCTTGTAAAATTAACATATATGGTTTATTTGCAAGAGGTAAACTTGAACTTAAGAAAAAGTCTACGAATCCCGCACTAAACCCAAAGCCTGCTGTCCAATGGAAGAAAGCTGCAATAGCAAATGAAATCCCAGTTAATGCCGCGTGTACAACAAAAAGCATAGGAGCTAAAAACATAAATGCAAATTCAAGTGGTTCTGTAACACCTGTAAAGAATGTTGCAAAAGCCGCTGCCATCATTAATGCAGCAATTTGTTTTTTCTTCGATGGTTTAGCAGTATGATAGATTGCTAATGCTGCAGCTGGTAAACCAAACATCATGATAGGGAAGAACCCTGCTTGATACATACCTGTAACACCCTTCGTACCTTCCCCACTCCAGAAATTACCGATATCATTGATTCCCGCAACATCAAACCAGAATACTGAATTTAACGCATGATGTAAACCTGTTGGAATTAGTAAACGATTAAAGAAACCGTATAGTCCAGCACCAATGAATTCTAAATTACTAATTGCTTTACCGAAACTAACTAATGCACTAAAAATAGCTGGCCATACAAAATACAAAACAACTGACACAAGCATCATTGAAACCGCTGTCATTATTGGAACAAGTCGCTTACCACTAAAGAATGCTAAGGCATCTGGTAGTTTCACGTGACTAAAGCGATTGTACATAATTGAAGCAATAATACCAGAAAGAATACCAATGAATTGATTCCCTATTTTCTCAAAGGCAGGGTTAACATTTTCTACGTCAATCCCTTGTATCATAGCGACTGATTCTTTCCCTAATAGCGTAGTTACTACTAAATAAGCTACTAAACCACTTAAAGCTGCCGAGCCATCTTTATTTTTCGACATCCCTAACGCAACACCAACAGCGAATAGAATAGCCATATTATCAATGATAGATGATCCAGCTTTAATTAAAAATGCGGCTGCCGGATTGCCAGATCCCCATCCAGATGGATCAATCCAATAACCAATACCCATTAATATAGCTGCAGCAGGTAACACTGCTACTGGCAACATCAAGGAACGACCGATTTTTTGCAAATATGTCTTCATTATAAACACTCCTTAAATAAAATTCTGCTGTTTGTAAAAGCAACCAAATAATAAAAAATAATCAATAAGATTTCAAAAACCTTTCCTATAGAACTAGCATTTTGTAAATATTGGTAGAAAAAACGACTTCTATTTTTCTCAATGTCTTTAGATTATTTCTTTCGCAATCTTTCAATATGAAGTGTAATATATCCTAGTTCTTGTTCTGGTAATTCCACTCCATGTACAAGATATGTTTCCCTAGCAACTGCAGCGGCACAACGGTAAGAAAGAGGAAATTTTTTCTTAATCATCGCTAACATTTCCTCATCCATCATATGAAGTTCATAATGATTCAACCTTGTTAATGCAAAACGTAAATGTGTCGTTAATCGATGATAAGAGATATCATCTTCTTCAAACGTAATATCTAGAATGCGCTTAATCGATTGCACCATATCTCTTACAATCGTTGTTTCTCTTACTGTTTGACGCAAATCACCTCCTTGAAGCTTCATCGTATGAATATGAAGGGCAATAAAAGCCGCTTCATCAATCGGCATTTCAACACCACATCTCTCTTTAATATGTTGAATAGCCCATAGACCTATTGCGAATTCGGTTTTGTATAATATTTTTATTTCTTGTAATAACTTATTCTTTAATTGAATACCTTCACGCTCTCTCTCAATCGCAAATGAAAGATGATCAGTAAGGACGATATGAATATGTTCATTGAGCTTATTACCAATCTGATGTTCTGCATACGTGATAATCTCCTCTGAGATTGTAAAATGCTCTTCTGGTATTCGACTTAATAATTGTTCGAGTTTTTTATTCTCCTTCATAACGAATAGCTTTTCAATTTTGCTTGCACTAACTACATCATGCTTCTTCTTTCCATATGCAATTCCGGCTCCAATCGCTATCTGTTCCTGTTGTCCTTCTGCTCTAACTACCACAGCATTGTTGTTTAAAATTTTACTAATTTTCACCAGAATTCATCTCCTTTATTTCAATGACTGGTTTTGCAATCTACTTTTGAGACACTGAAATCAATACTGTCTTACCAGCAGCACTAACCTTGTCATCGGTATAGTTGAAAATTTTATTACTTACTTGACTATTTGTAATAACAATTGGAGTAATCGTACTTTTCGCATGTTCATGAATATATTTCCAATCTACATTCATTAATAACTGACCAGCTGAAACTCTTTCACCAACTGTCACATGAACATGAAAGCCTTCCCCTTTTAAAGCAACTGTTTCTAAACCAACATGAATTAAGATTTCCGTTCCATCTTTGGCTAAAATACCGATTGCATGTTTTGTAGGTGCAACTTGTATTATTTCCCCTTCAACTGGTGACAAAACATCTCCTTGATTAGGTATAATAGCCATTCCATCACCCATCATTTTTTGACTAAATACTGGATCTGGCACCTCTTCTATTGGAACAATTACTCCACTCACTGGTGTAAGTATTTCTAGTTTTGTTTTTTTAAATAATTTTCCTAACATCTTATATCCTCCTATTTATTCAACTTGGTTATTCTGATTTGAAATGAAAGTATTTATTCATACAACACACAAAAGGCATGGGGGTTCAATAGATAGCTTTAATAAAGCATCTACAGTACCTCCATGCCTGATCGTATCAGTCACATGTGATCAATATTTAACTTTTGAATAATACTAACATTAAATTTTTAAATTAGCAAGATTTTTGTTTCGACGATTCAAACTACGCTAACAATAGTTATTAATTAAATATCACTTCTATTACCTCTTTAATATCTGTTAGTACGGATTGAATAAATGGCTCATATAATTGATTCACTAGAAAGAAATATATAAAAATAAGAATCGCTACATATTTAATAATATCTTCTGCAAAACTTTCATTTTTGTATGAAATCCACATATTTCGAGGACGGTAATTGGAGAATGGTTTAAAAAGAGGCACACTCGAAACAGAAAAGAAATCACCAACGATATGAAACAGATATCCTATTGAGATTCCAATGGAAAAATTCGAAGGAAACTGTAAGCAAATGGCTGTAATTATGCACCATGCCATTAAAGAATGGGTAAATCCTCGATGACCAAATAATTTCGCGATTAATTTGGCTAATCCTAACGAACGCTGCCCTACAAATGATTGGGGCTGATCTAAGTCCGGTAAGAGACTCCCTATTGTGATTCCTGCTACATATGTTACTGTAAAAACGAAGGAACCATGAGCTTGTGTCGCTACACCAGCACCTGCAGCTAAGCCCGTAATAATATGTGTTTTATGCATCATGATACAATAAACCTTTCATCTAAATTTCTAATTAGGAAGATGAAGGTTTGAAACTGAACTAATTACAAAAGAAGATGAAAAACTTTAGAGAAGGAACCCCATAAAGTCTTTCATCTCATACTACAGATTTATTATTTAGTTTTGATTTCAATACTCTCAGATTCCATATCTGACTATATTAACATTTATGATAATAAATAACATTTATTTTGATTGTGAATAGTAATACCATCAGAGTATTAATTATTCTTCTTTCCATACCACACTATCTTGTCTTTTCTCATTTACAGTCAATTGAAAAATATCTGGTCTAGCATAATGCCCCACCACATCAAAATCAAACTGGCTTTCAGCTATTTTATCAAGATTAATATCTGCATAAATGATTCTCTCTTCTCCAAAGACAGGTTGCGCTATATAATTGCCAAGAGGATCGACAACACAACTACCGCCACGACTTAACTCATTCGGCAATTGTTTAAATTCCTCTCTTGATGCAATATCTTCTGGGAACATCTCCTTCGTCATATATTGATTGCATGACAAAACAAAACATCTACCTTCTACAGCAATATGCTGCATCGTTGCTAACCATGAGTCGCGTGCATCTGCCGTAGGTGCCACATATATTTGTACACCTTTCGCATACATAGCAGCTCTAGCCAAAGGCATATAGTTTTCCCAACAGATTAACGACCCAATTTTCCCATACGGTGTATCAAAGACAGGAAGTGTACTACCATCCCCCTCACCCCATATTAATCTTTCTGAGCCTGTTGGCTTCAATTTCCGATGCTTGCCAAGTAATTCGCCATTAGGTCCAAAAAACAAAGCCGTACAATATAAAGTTCCTTGACTATACTCACTATCTTTCTCGATGACACCCATTACGACATAAGCACCCGTTTGCTTTATAGCTTTTCCAATTTGTTCTGTTTCCGGACCTGGGACAGTAATAGCGTTACTCCAATAATTCAAAAAATCTTTTCTACCTTCATCCGTTCTGCTCCCAACAACTGCTCCAAATGACATTCCTCTTGGATATGCTGGTATAAATGCTTCAGGAAAAACAATGATTTTTGCATTTTGTTCTGCTGCTTCTTCCAACAAACTAATTGTTTTTCTAACTCCTTTTGCTTTATCCATTATTTCAGAACCAGCTTGTACAACAGCCACTTTAAATTGCTTTATTTTCTCCATCAAGACCATCCTTCCGTTTTCACCTTAACCTTTTAGGTATGTTGGTTAAGTAAATGTATGATACGCTAAACTAAATAAGCATCGTACAATAACAATCTTTTATTAACCTGATTGTAATCATATTCAATTATTAAGTGAAATACATAATTAGGATAGTAACTATTCCAAAATGGAATAAATGAGGGGACTATATGAGAATTCAATTAAAAGATTTAGAGATTTTCATGAAAGTAGCTGAATACCACAGCTTTACAAAAGCAGCTGAGTTACTATACATAGCTCAACCTTCTATAAGCAAATCCGTACAAAAATTAGAAAGTGAATTAGATGTCATTTTATTTGACCGTTCTAGCAAAAATTTACGTTTAACCGATGCTGGTCAGATTGTTTTTGATAAAAGTAAATACATTCTTTCTGCATTAGAAAACCTATCAGTTTCAATCAATGATTTATCTAATCTTGTAACCGGGCATATTAAAATTGGACTTCCGCAAATAATTGGAACAGTTTTCTTCCCAAAAATCGCTCAAGTCTACAGTCAAAAGTACCCTGGCGTGAAAATAGAAATCATGGAAGAAAGTGGACCTGCTACAGAAAGACTTGTTGAAAAAGGATTACTCAATATTGGATTAGTTGTATTGCCAATAAATAATGATAAATTGGCAGCAACATCTATTTACCAAGACAGATTTTGCTTATGTGTCTCATCAAAGCATCATCTGGCACATGCACAATCGATCTCATTAAGCGATTTACAAGAAGAATCATTTATAATGTATGCGAAATCGTTTGCTTTACATAACTTAATTAGGAATGCATGTAAAGATGTAGGATTTAGCCCTTCCATTGCATTCGAAAGTACACAATGGGATCTTGTTTTAGAACTCGTGTCAGCACAACTCGGAATTGCTATTGTCCCACGGATTCTAGCAAACAAATTAAATAATATTGACATTGTATCCATTCCTATACAACATCCAACCATCATCTGGAATATTGGATTCATTATAAATCGAAATGCGTATCAATCAAACGCTTTAAAAGAGTTTATAAATACGATATATGATGTGTTTAACTGTAACTAGATTAATGTTTTCCTATTAACTACATGAATGCATCAAAAAGAACCCAATCCAAGTTGAGTTCTATATATATATGTATGATGTTTAACCAGTTTTAAAAAAAGATTAGTTAATTTTCTCATTCTTACTTTTCATGCTCTACAACTAAATATGCCAAACAAAAAAGACCAGCTATAATAGCTGATCTTGCGAGTTGCCTGGCAACGTCCTACTCTCACAGGGGGAAACCCCCAACTACCATCGGCGCTGAAGAGCTTAACTTCCGTGTTCGGAATGGTAACGGGTGTGACCTCTTCGCCATCATTACCAGATATAAAAGCGGATGAAGGGAATCGAACCCTCATCATCAGCTTGGAAGGCTGAGGTTTTACCACTAAACTACATCCGCATATTAACTTGAAAAACTATGGAGGAGGTAGAGGGATTCGAACCCCCGCGAGCCGCTAAGCCCCTGTCGGTTTTCAAGACCGATCCCTTCAGCCGAACTTGGGTATACCTCCGATAAAAAACAAAATACAAATGGTGCCGAGGACCGGAATCGAACCGGTACGGTAGTCACCTACCGCAGGATTTTAAGTCCTGTGCGTCTGCCAGTTCCGCCACCCCGGCAACATAATATCATTTGGAGCGGAAGACGGGATTCGAACCCGCGACCCCAACCTTGGCAAGGTTGTATTCTACCACTGAACTACTTCCGCAAAGTTTATGCTGCTTTTATCAATATTAAAAATGGTGGAGGGGGGCAGATTCGAACTGCCGAACCCTAAGGAGCGGATTTACAG
>NZ_JBALMO010000078.1:21555-40898 GCF_036963345.1 Bacillus sp. JJ722 | reverse complement strand
TTACGTAAAATATATAAACTCGGCTGTTATCTTAAAACACCTATTATTTGCCGCTTTCTCTTGATAAAACCCATGTATCTTCTTATAAAATCTAAAGGATTACTTTCCCATAATAAAACAAAAATAGAAAATCGGACTTACTAGACAAGCTCTTTACATCATTATTTCCTTCTGTTTGTTCCATCTAATAAATATGGCTCTGCTAACGTCTTAATACGTTCCATAACACGAGCAGCTTTCACTTCTTCTTTTTCCCCTCTTTGAGAATATGTTAAATGGTTTTGCAGCTGGGAAAAGTCAAAGTTCGATGTGAAGAAGGTTGGCAATTGATCTGCCATCCTATGCTGTAAGATCGGACCTAATACTTCATCACGAGTCCAGCTCGTCATCGTTTCAGCACCAATATCATCTAACATTAAAACAGGGGCATTTTTTACTAGTTCAAGCTTTTCATTCAATGAGTTGTCCCCGATGGCTGATTTAATTTCACGGAGAAAATCAGGGACATATACAAGTAAACTAGATATATTCTTATCCGCTAAATCATTAGCTATAGCTCCTAATAAATAGGTTTTCCCCACACCAAAAGAGCCATAAAAATACATCGCTTTTGGTTTTTTACCGGACATATAATCATCGATAAAACGGTCCGCCACTTCAACTGCTTTCGCCTTAGCAGCACTGTTAATATCAATATCAAATAATGTCGCAGAAAGGATGTCTTTCGGAATGTATAAGCTTTGAATTAAATTCTCACGGTGTCGACGCTCATCTACTTTCTTCTTGCTCGCGCATGGTTCGTAGAACAACTCAACCGCTTTTCCTTGTATCTTCATATGCGCAGTATAACCTTTTACTGTATTTTTACATTCCTCTAAAGAAGGGCAATGTGAACAGTCTTTCTGTTGCGTAGTATAGTCATAAAATTTCATTAAGCTCTTTTCTATTATTTCTTCATCGATCAATGAACTATTGCGGTTTAAGAACTCTTGAATGTCAGGATGAGACAATGTTTCTTTCCTAATCGCTTCATACCTTTTTGAAAAATCATTCGTACGGGTGAGACCTGACAAAGCTTGGTTAATTTTTCTCATTATGATCACCCTTTTCTTTTATATTTTTCTTTTAGCTTCGCTTGCAATTGAGCCTTTTTCGATTCGAAATCGGCATCTTCTTCCGATTTCACTTCCGCCGTTTCATTGGCTTCACTATTCTTTAACCACTCTGGCACAATTTCAGTCCGAACAGGATTTTGAGCCTTTTTAGAATAGGAAGGCTTACCTTTCGCGTTTCTATTTTGCGCTTGTTTATATTCATTTTTAGCTAATTCCATCGCTTCTTTAACGGTCTTCACATTTTTTCTAGACCAATGGCTTGCAATCTTCTCTACATATGCTTTAGAAAGCTTCATATCTGTCATAATCATGACGTACTCCAAGAGGACATTCATTACTCCAGGTGACAGTTTCTGCTTCATCATGACTTCTTCAACAATTTGCAAGTCTGCCTTAGATGGCTCGCCTCCACCACCATGTTGAATTAATAACTCTCGTGGTGATATTCTCTCCAAAAGTTGAATTCTTTCTTCTTCTTTTGATTGAGGCTTTCGTACATCGCTTTTATACTTAGCAGGCTGCACTTGTTCCGCTAAAGAAGGATACTCTTGATTATATTCAATTTGATACCAATCTCGCGCAGCTTTACGGAGTTCCTCCACATCTATTTCATTATCAACATTAACAGCCCGCAATACGATGGATTGCATAACAATTGGATTAATTCCATAAATAAAAGCTAATTTTGCAATCGCAGTTTGGATTTCCGTTGTAAAAGCCCTCTCTGAAATAAGAGACGACTTCATTCCTGCAAAGAACAATCCAAAATCAAAGCGATCACCAAATCCTTCAAGATCTTGTACTTCGTTTTCACTAACAAAAGTACTTCCTTGTTCAACCTCTAATTCATACCCATCATCAGAAGGCACATAAAGCGAATCTAATTGAGAAGAAAATACTTCCGTAAAAGATTTTGTTGTATCTTTATATTCTGCCTCATTCCAAGTGTCATCAGAAAAGAAACGTTTCAGTTTCGTGAATTGTCCCTTTCCTACTTTTTTATACAAATAAATATTTAACATACCATCTGTAAAAAACTGCTCTGGATTTAAAGGAGCCATAAGTTCATATAAAAATGTTGTTTCTTCCTGTTGATCATGCTTCTTATACACTTTAAGTAATCCAATACCTTCCAACTTGCTTCGTGCATTATATATTTCCTTTAAAGGAAGGCACATTGTGTTCATTAAACAATAGTGATTACTTTCCTCTCCCCAAAGTCTATTTGCTTCTAATTCACTCCATAGCGTGAAATACAAACTCATACTTAACGGACCGATAAGAGGTTGATAAAGCATCGCAATGATTTTCCGGTCATAATCTCGAAGTATACCTTTTGTCGTTACACGGTATTGATCAACTGGAAGAAGCTGTTGCCAATGATTCATCATTGTAAGTTCCAACCTTTCACTCGATAATACAAGTTATCATTCATAGAAAAAAGAGAGCCTCAAAAAACCAGCCCTCAACGCTCTTTATTAATCAAATCTTTCAATTCATCAATAAACACATTAATATCTTTAAATTGACGGTAAACCGATGCAAAGCGAACGTATGAGACTTCGTCAAGCTTCGCTAAACGATTCATGACCATATCTCCTATTATCTCACTTTTCACTTCGGAGTAGCCACTACTTCTTAATTCATTCTCTACATCTAATGTTAAATCTTCTAGTTCTTTTAACGAAACCGGTCGTTTTTCACACGACTTTATTAAACCGCGTAGGATTTTATCACCTGAAAATTCTTCACGTGTTCCTTCTTTTTTCACTACGATTAATGGGCTCACTTCTACTTTCTCAAACGTTGTAAAACGAAAGCCACATTTCTCACATTCTCTTCTTCTTCTTGTCGCTCTCCCCTCATCAATAGGGCGAGAATCTAAAACCCGCGTTCCGTTGTGTTGACAACTAGGGCATTTCATAGTATCAACTCCATATTTTTCAACAACGACAATAGTCTGCTTACATTGTCAGAAGTTGTATTGTATCCTTATATTATATAAAACAGCGTGCTTGTACAATAGAAAAAGTGAAGATTACCTCTAAACGTATAGCATTTACACAGCTTGTTTAGCTAAATTCATTTGTTGATTAAATAGCTTATATAATTCCATAGCCATTTCCTTAAGAATTGGATTAGATCCTGTTAAACGCTTTTGGTCTGTTGAAACAGTCAAGTCTACTGCAACTTCTAAAGGGGTAACCGGAATAATACTAACTACAATAAAACCTTTAATGGACGTCTGAAAAGATGCACATAGTTCTCCATGTTCTTCTGAAATAGAAACAATAGTTAGATTATTGTTCTGTTGAATAATTTGTTGCACATGGGATATAGCCTGTTGCTTTGAACTCTTATAATAATGTGTTCTTAAATGTTTATCATGATGACTATCACTTGTTTCACAATATAAAGTGTAACGCTCTCGCAATGAACTTACAAAACTCATCTCATATCAACCTCGTTTGCTATTCTAATGTTGTTATTATTATTTTACACAAAACAAAAGGCGTCTGTAAAATTACTATACATAAAGTGAAACTTTAATCGGATTCTTACTGGTGCTTCATCTTCCACTTAAACGTATTCGCTTTTACTTTCTGTTTTGAAGTGGGATTCTTAGCGCCAGTTTGAACGGGATAAATAAAACAACGCTCTTCTTTCTATTGGAAAAGACCATTAGAAAAAGAGGTGTGTAAACACACCTCCTGGAGATTTAGTCATTATAAAGCATTTACTTCATCGACTTTGATTGGACCCATCCCACGAGGTAATTCCATATTCTCTCGTGTTTTTGCGCCTAGAGCATCAGCAATATAATTAGCTGCCACATTTGGATCTAACTCGCCACACGTATACACATCAATACTCGCATATCCATGTTCTGGAAAGCTGTGTATCGTTAAATGGGATTCCGAAATAATGACTACACCACTAACTCCTTGCGGTGCAAATTTGTGAAAAGCAACTTCACGAACCTCCGCACCTGATTTCAATGCCGCTTCAACGAAAATTTGTTCAATCTTAGTCAGATTATTCAGTTTTTTAAAATCACAGCCCCAAAGTTCTGATATCACATGTCTACCCATAGTTTCCATGTCATATTTCCCCCTTTAACATTTTAAATTTTTCAATACAAAAGTTAAAGACAACATACAACTACCACGGGGGAAAGTTAGTCCAAAGAGGTCCTAACCCTTTAAGTAGCCAGACGAACCCCATTAAAAGAAGTTCACGAAAAATAGTATACTTCTTTTGGAAATAAATTTCAATAAATTTAGAAAAAAATAAAAATTTTCATTTATTTACAAAAAAATATCACCAATCCTTATAGAGGGCCATGAGGCAGATCGTAGGTTAGACTCTATAATATTTCAAATCAAAAAGAGGATACCCCTGCCGTTACAGGACATCCTCTGCGAATAAAGATCGTTAAATCAGTGTGTAGCTACTTGTTTCTTCTGTAATAATTCTTTAGCTACTAAATTCGTTAAATCTACTACACGGCAAGAATAGCCCCATTCATTATCATACCAAGCTAAGACTTTCACTTTGTTTTCTCCAATAACCATTGTAGATAAACCATCAATAATAGCAGATGATGAATTTGTAGTGAAATCTACCGATACTAACGGCTCTTCTGTGTACTCAATAATGCCTTTTAAAGCACCTTGAGATGCCGTTAGAAATGCTTCATTTACTTCCTCCGCAGTTACATTACGTTCTAAATCCACTACTAAATCCACTAACGATACATCAACAGTAGGAACACGTAAGCTCATACCATGCAATTTACCTTTAAGTTCTGGTAAAACCAGTGATAACGCTTTCGCAGCCCCTGTCGTTGTTGGAATAATACTTTGTGCACAAGCACGAGCTCGTCTTAAATCTTTATGTGGATTATCAATATTATTTTGATCATTCGTGTAAGCATGAACAGTCGTCATTAGACCATTTTTTATACCAAATTGCTCATTTAAGACTTTCGCTACAGGAGCTAAACAATTTGTAGTACATGATGCATTTGAAATAATAGTATGTTCTTCAATATTTAAATTGTCTTGGTTAACACCCATAACAATAGTTATATCTTCATTTTTAGCAGGTGCAGTTATAATGACTTTCTTTGCACCAGCTTCAATATGCATAGATGATTTTTCCTTGGAATTAAATTTACCAGTTGCCTCAATTACAATATCAACATTCATTTCTTTCCAAGGTAATTGTTTCGGATCACGATTGCTTAACAGTTCAACACGTTTTCCATTGACTACTAAAGCTTGTTCTTCAGCAATTACATCCCCTTGAAATCTACCGTGAGTTGTATCGTATTTAATTAAATGCGCTAACGTTTCTGAAGGATAGCTAGCATTAATAGCAACAACATCCACTGTTTCATTCAAAATCATCTTTCTAAAAACCATTCTCCCAATTCTTCCAAACCCATTGATCGCAACTCTTGCTTTCATTTTTCGGCCCCTCCCGAATTAATGTTATACTTTATATGTGCCGTATTGCTATTAGTATAACATAATATCGAGGTATTGTGACGATAAATGTGCTCATTTCCGCAAATGTTTTATTTATTAAGATAAAAATTATCGCCAATTGACTATTTCCGGACGAAATATCGTGCCTTTTTAAAGGGAATTGGGCACTTTTTTTTGAATAAAAAAAGAAAGGCCTAAAGCCTTTCCTGAAATCTTATAAGTACTTGATGCTCCATTTATCTAAAACAGCCAGTAACTGTTTCTTTGTCTCTTCAATCGTTCCATTATTATCAATCACCGCATCTGCAAGTGATTTTTTCTCAGATAGTGGCATTTGTGACTGAATTCTTGCCATAGCCTCACCTTTAGATAAACCATTACGTTCCATCAATCGTTGCAATTGAACGTCAGCATCTACAAAAACTAACAAAGACTGATCAACTGTTTTCGTTAACTTACCTTCAAATAACAAAGGAATATCCATGAACACAACCTCTTCACCATTTTCGAAAGCTGCTTCCTTTTGCTCATCCATATATTTTCGAATAGCTGGATGCATGATGCTATTAAGCAGTAACCTTTTGTCTTCATTATGAAAAATAATTGATCCTAATTTTTCACGATTTAAAGTGGAATCTTCTTTAAATATTTCCTTACCAAAAGCTTCTTCTAACGGTAAATAGGCTGCTTCCCCTAACTCTACCACTTTTCTTGCTGCTAGATCAGCATCAACAACTGTGAATCCTAAATCAGCAATCATCTTACTAACTGTACTTTTTCCACTGGCAATTCCACCCGTTACACCAATAACTTTTCTCATCTTAATGGAAATCCTTTCTTATTTAGGATACTACCATTTTAATATACCAATAAGAATGAGTAAAATCCCAGGCAAAACCGATAGCTTATTAACCCACATCCTATAAGACAACTTGTTTCCAAAAGCCATACCTGTCTTGATGAATAAAGAACTCATCACTCCGATACAGCAAGCTAACACAATCGGATTATATCCAAGCATAGCTGCGCCTAACCCGGCACCGAAAGAATCAAAAGATAAAGCAAAACCTAATAAAAAAGCTTCTTTACCATTAATCGTTCCTGAACGGTCCATATCAGCTTCTAAAGGCTTCTTCAAAATATTAATTGCAATACCAAAGTATTTCATCTCAAATGTCGCAATGACTTTCTCTTCTATCTTTTCCTTCACTACTTCAATTTCTGGTTTACTATCATCTTGCGAACGAAACGTTTGAATTGTTACCCAGATACCAAGACCAATTAATATCATTCCCCCAATTCTAGCAGCAAATGTAGGGGACAAAAGATTGCTCATCACTTCACCAAGAAACATGCTAATCAACAATGTGAAGGCTGACAAGCATGCGATGATGATAATGGATGCCAGAGGTATTTTCATTTTTCGGAGTCCATACGTGAAACCGACACTAAAGCTATCAAGGCTGACAGCAAACGCTAGCAATAGAAGTGCCATTATATTATTCATTAAAGAAACTCCCTCCTTACAATCATTACGATAGTATATGGAGGGAGCTTCTTTATTGTTGCACGTCCGCTATAGCTTTTGACAAGTAGGACAAAGATGTGTACCTCTTCCGCCCACTTTTATTTTCTCTAAATCCGTTCCACATTCTTTACAAGCTTCACCGTTACGTCCATAAACCATTAATTGAATTTGAAACGTTCCGATTTGCCCTTGTGAATTAATATAAGAGCGAATGGTACTACCACCTTGCTTAATCGCTTCACCTAACGTTGCTTTAATCTCCTTAACCAATACCTCAAGTTCTTGATCATTTAGAGACGAAGCGATTCTTTCGGGATGAATGTGTGCTCTAAATAACACTTCGTCCACATAAATATTTCCTACTCCAACAACAATTGTTTGATCTAACAAAGCAGCCTTAATTTTTCTTGTTGTTTTAGCTAAAGCGGCTTTCAAATAAGTTTCCGAAAACTCATCATCAAGTGGCTCAGGACCGAGTTTTTTTAGTGGTAACTGATTTAATTCATCCCCTTTTGCAAATAAATGCATCGTCCCAAACTTTCGCACATCTTTATATCGAAGCTCTGTACCATCAGTGAATGTAAAAATGACATGTGTATGATTCTCTACAGGTTCCTCAGACGGAAAAAGACCGTATTTCCCTTCCATACGCAGATGCGAAACCATGACAAGATCTGTTAAATAAAACAGGAGGAATTTGCCTCGTCTACCTACAGCTTCAATAATTTGCCCTTTAAGCGCATCGGAAAATTGCTCATGTTCAACGGGCTTCTTAATAATTTTGGGCCAATGAACCGTAACCTCTTTTATTTCTTTACCGATTACTAAATGCTCTAATGTTCTTCTAGACGTTTCAACTTCTGGAAGTTCTGGCATGAAACTTGTCCTCCTAGCTGTTGTTATTTCGCATGATACCAAGTAGGACCGTATGAATAATCTACTTTCAACGGCACATCTAGAGCAATAGCATGCTCCATCTCTTCAGGAACGATAACCTTTAATATTTCAAGTTCCTCTTCAGGTGCTTCAAAGATTAATTCATCGTGTACTTGTAGAAGCAAGCGCGTTTGTAGCTTTTCTTTCTTTAAACGCTCACTCATATTAATCATCGCTAGCTTAATTATATCTGCTGCACTTCCTTGAATTGGCGTATTCATTGCTGTTCTTTCAGCAAAGCTTCGCAAATTAAAGTTGCGGCTTGTGATTTCCGGTAAGTAGCGTCTGCGATGAAGCAGGGTAGAAACATGACCTTTTTCCTTCGCATCTCTTACGATATCAGTCATAAAGTCTTGAACACCAGGGAAACTCTTCAAATAACGCTCAATAAAGTTTGCCGCTTCTTTTCTTGTAATACCTAGACTTTGCGATAAACCATAATCACTAATTCCATATACAATACCGAAGTTAACAGCTTTCGCTTGCCTTCTCATATTAGAAGTTACTTCTTCTGCACTTACACCAAATACATCCATTGCTGTTTTTGTATGAATATCCATATCCGCTTTGAATGCTTCGATCAAGCCTGAATCTTGTGCAATATGCGCTAGCACACGCAATTCAATTTGCGAGTAGTCCGCTGCAAAAATCGACCAACCCTCTACTGAAGGAACAAAAGCCTGTCTAATCTTTCTACCTTCTTCCAGACGAATAGGGATATTCTGTAGGTTAGGGTCGGTTGAACTTAATCTACCTGTTTGAGTTAATGCTTGATTAAATCTTGTATGCACTTTCCCTGTTTCTGAATCAACGACTTTCAATAAGCCTTCGATATAAGTAGATTGCAGCTTACCTAATTGACGATATTCAAGAATATGTCCAATAATTTCGTGTTTGCTTGCAAGCTTTTCAAGTACATCAGCAGATGTCGAGTAACCCGTTTTCGTTTTCTTTTCAGGTGGCAATTGTAATTTTTCAAACAAGATGACACCTAATTGCTTTGGAGAATTGATATTGAATGTTTCTCCCGCTAAATCATAAATTGTTTGCTCTATATTTTCTAGCTTAGCAGCTAGCTCTTCTTTCATTTGTTCAAGCGTTGCTTTCTCTACTTTCACACCATCCATTTCCATTTCCGCTAAAATCAATGACAGCGGCAGTTCTAATTCTTTAAACAACTCAAGTTGTTGATTCTCCTCTAACTCTTTCAACATTTTATCTTTCAGCGCATAGATTGCTTGACCCTTACTTGCTAAATGCTTTGATAATTCATCGACATTTGGAACAGCTTTCTTCGCACCTTTTCCATAGAAAGACTCATCAGATTGTAAAGATGTACCTAATTCTTTTTGCGCAATGGCTGAAACATCGATTCCATGATCGCCAGGATTTAAGACATATGATACTATAAGTAAATCAAAATCGATTCCTTTTAATTCAATTCCTTGCTTATGAAGAGCAACAATCGTTCTTTTCGCATCAAAAACAGCTTTTTTACTTTCTTTATTTTCCGCCCAAGATTTAAAGATTGTTGATTGCAACGCTGTTTCTGTATCGATAAAGTAATTGCCAGTTTCATTACTAATACTAAAGCCGACAATTTGCCCATGCTGATAATTCTCTTCAATCATTTCTAAATAGAACGCATTATCATCGGCAAAAATGTCTTCTGTCACTTCGCTTATAACAGTTAAAGAGACCTCTTCATAGCTCGCTTGATCGTCCGTTCCTTCAACATCGCCCAACTTACCCAACAATGACTGAAATCCTAATTCTTTATAAATGTTCATTACTTTATTCACATCATAGCCGTTATACGAAATATCTTCTAGCTTCACATCCACTGGTGCTTCCCTAGTAATAGTCGCTAATTGTTTTGAAATAAGTGCTAAATCTTTATGCTCTTCCAGCTTCTCTTTTAATTTCTTACCACTAATTTCTTCGATTGAATCTAATACTTTTTCTACACTTCCAAATTGGTGGAGTAGTTTTAAAGCCGTCTTTTCGCCTACTCCAGGAATTCCAGGAATATTATCTGAGCTATCGCCCATTAACCCTTTCATATCAATAATCTGTAATGGAGTTAAACCATACTTTTCCTGAATATGTGCAGGTGTATATTCTTCAATGTCAGTAATCCCTTTACGTGTTATATTGACTGTTGTTTGATCAGAAGACAACTGGGTTAAATCTTTATCTCCAGAAATAACTTTAACTTCGAAGCCCGCTTTCTCCGCTTCTAAGGAAAGGGTTCCAATAATATCATCTGCCTCATAATTAGGTAATTCATATCGACAGATCCCATATGCATCTAACAACTCACGAATGAAAGGAAATTGCTCAGATAGCTCAGGTGGCGTTTTTTGACGGCCTCCTTTATATTCTTTAAACGTTTCATGTCTAAATGTTGTTTTTCCAGCATCGAAAGCTACTAACATATGCGTCGGCTTCTCTTCTTCAATCATTTTCGCAAGCATCATCGTAAAGCCATAAATCGCATTCGTGTGTATACCTTTATCATTGTTCAACAAAGGCAAAGCAAAAAACGCTCGATAAGCAATGCTGTTACCATCGATTAACATCAATTTTTTCTTCAAATAGTTGTCCTCCTTATATTCTATCCTTCTATGTAAAAGCAAATTTAGTTTAACTATAGAAAAATACCACTGTTTCTCTATTCTATCACGGAACATGATACAAAGAAAAATAGCGGTATTATCAAAAGCAAACGCACCTCATTAATCAAAAACAAAAAACAAGGACGGGGTCATGTCCTTGTTTTTCTATTAACTCCTTGGATAAAGGGTTCTTCATAAATAATTATAGGTTATTAATGTAAAGAAGGCTTAAACCATATGTTAAGATAATGTTAAGATAATGTTAAGATAATCCATACTTTTCTCACATATTACGTTAATCGTCTTCGCTTCTTTAATTTTACAATGAAAGATGTCCCTTTACCTGGTTGACTTATAACTTGCAACTGCCCTTTATGGGCTTCAACCAAATGTTTTACGATGGCTAACCCCAAACCTGTACCGCCAGAATTACGACTACGATCGCGGTTAACGCGGTAAAATCTTTCAAAAATCCTCGGAATTTCATTCTGTTCAATTCCTATTCCAGTGTCTTTCACTTCAATAGAAGCAAACCGATCATTTTCTGAAACAATGACATCTACCTTTCCACCAGTCTGTGTATAGTTAATGGCATTGCTAATAAGATTAATGAATACTTGTTTTAGACGATAAGGATCTCCTTCGATTATAACTGGCTGCTTTACTTCTTCAAGGTGAAATTCTATACCTATTTTACTAGCTTTTTGTTCAAAAATTGAACATGTTTCAGATAATAAATTATTTAAATCCAATTTTGTAATTGAAATCTTAAATTCCGACTTCTCAATTTTGGAAAGCTCCAATAGCTCCTGTATAAGCGTTTGTAAACGATCACTTTCATTCAGGATAATCGTTAAGAAATCTCGAATGGTTTTCTCATTTTTTAAGTCGCCATCTAATAAAGTTTCCGAGAATCCTTTAATGGAGGTAACTGGTGTACGTAATTCATGAGAGACATTCGCCACGAAATCTTTACGCATTTGTTCAAGTTTCTTCAGCTCAGATATATCATGAAAAACAAGAACAATTCCTTTCCATTCATCGGTATTACCGATAATAGGAGCTCCATACACTTCAAAGTGTTTTCTCTCTATTTGTAGAGAAAGAAACATCTGTTTTTTTAGGCTTTTCTCTGTCATAAATATCTCTTCTATAAGAAGAATGATATCTTTATAAGGCAACGCCTCATAATATAAACGATATAAGAAATGAGAAGAGGAAACATTGAATAATTGTTTGTATGTTTTATTCATTAACGTAATATAACCTTTACTATCAATTAGTAAAACGCCACTACCAATATTCTCAATTAAGGTTGATAAACGGTCTTGCTGCATTTCACTAGAAATTTCCATTTCCTGTAAATTACGTGCTAATATATTTATGGAAGTACTTAGCATTTTCGTTTCATCAGTAGGATTCTCATACGTTCTCGCTCGGAAATTGCCTTTTGCTAATTCTATTGCTGTATTAGTCGCTGCTTCAATTGGCTTAGTAAATCTTGTAGCAATCTTCCCAGTAACAACGCTTATAAACATAAGAGACAATGCTATAACCCCTAGTAAGAGAAGCCATGACTGCTTACTTAACTCTCTCATATCTTGAAGCCCACTCGTAATAACAACGTAACCTTCTAAACTTCCTGTTTTTGATTTAACAGGATACCAGAAGTAATGGAAATCTTCAACATTACCTTCAAATTCTTCATGACCTTTCAAATCGTCTTTAATTGCATTCGAAATAAAAGAGGCATGCTGCTCTCGTGATATTCCATTTGGTTGCTTGGAGATATACTTAATTTCTTTTGATTCGGATACGATTGTCACACTTTTATCCACTAGCTCTAAACTAGCTTTCGCTTCAGGATTAGTTAAAAAATCCGAAACGCCACCGTTTTCTTTTATATATTTTACAATTAAAATTGCTTGTTTTTGTATATTCTTCTCGAAATTTTGATAATTATTGCTTTCGAAAAGCTGTACTAAGAACACACCAAGAATAAACATTGCGAAGGCGATTAATGATATAGTTGCCAGCAACAATTTAGAACGAAATTTTATCATGCATCTTTTGGCTCCTCAAATTTGTAGCCAAGTCCTCTAATTGTTTTTATATATTTTGGTTTTCTTGTGTCTTGCTCGATTTTTTCCCTTAAATGACTAATGTGTACATCAACAATTCGTGTATCTCCAGCAAAATCATAATTCCATACTGAACTTAATAGTTGATCTCTCGTATGTACTCTCCCTTTATTCTTCGCTAAATAAAGCAATAGTTCGAATTCTTTCGGAGTTAGCTCTAACTTTTTATTTTGAAAATATGTTTCGTACTTCTCAGGATAAATCACCAAATCAACAATCTTAATTGCTTCATCTTCATCCTCTCCAACTTGTACAGCTTCCTGTTGAATAGTAGCTCTTCGTAATATAGCTTTAATACGAGCTATTACTTCCCTTGGACTAAAAGGCTTTGTCATATAATCATCTGCACCTAATTCAAGACCAAGAATCTTATCTAACTCATCATCTTTAGCTGTTAACATCAAAATAGGTACATTCATTTTTCTTTGTCTTAATAATTTGCACACTTCAATTCCATCAAGCTTTGGTAGCATCAAATCTAATACAATAAGATTAGGTTTTTCTTGTTCGGCAACTTCAATAGCTTCTTCTCCATCACTGGCTGTAATCACCTCGAAACCAGCTTGTTCTAAATTATACTGCAGTAATGTTAGAATCGATTGCTCATCATCTACTACTAAAACCTTCTTTGACATAATTGCCTCCTGAATGTGTATATTAACCCCTCATACGAAAAGACCCCTCTTTTCCAAAGAGTAATTCCTATCTTACTATGCTATTCCTATCCATTTTACATAACTGAAAAAAACATCGTATGATATTTGGAATACCTATTTATTATGTTAATAGAATTATGCACATTCGACAACATATTTAATGCAGTCAGTCATAGTGAAAACGTCAGTATTCTTTTATTAAGTATACGATCAATAAATAATCGCTAATATACAAATAAAAAAACGACTCACCCTACACCAAAAATGCAAAGATATGTCGCTTTTGAAAATAGAACCTTATTTTCTCTAAAAATTCTCTAATACTTGATCCTCAGTGTTGTTTATAGCTTTTGGAGGACAAACTTTCACTCTGCCATCCAAAACTGCCTCATCTTCAGCATTGTAGCTTTGTACAGAAATAATAATATACCCTTCTGTTTGATTCACTTCTGTCACTTCAAATATAAATTGTATCGTTTCATAATGGAACACCGGTTGCATATAAGAAATATCAACATGCTTTATATAACTTCCTGGTCCCGGTATATGCTTATTTATAGCCGAAGTAATAATTCCAGTTAGCATGATGTTAGGTACGATAGGCTTCTTGAATTCAGTTAAGGAGGCGAAATCATGCTGGACATATAGCGGGTTAGCATCTCCCGTTAATCCAAGATACAATAGCAAATCCTTATCTTCGATTTTTTCTGTTAAGGATAATTTTTCTCCAACTGAAATTTCGTCGATCTTTCTTCCTAGTTTCCTTTTCTTACCAAGCACCATTCTAATAATCCACCTCCGAAATTATTGTGTTGCTTTGAAAAAAAATCGGGGAATAAATCCCCGATTTTATCTATTGTATATTTATTATTGTATAGCAATCTACAAATAAAATACTTACTTAAATTAATACTTCCATAACTTTTTTAACTGAATCAGCAGATTTAGCAAGTGCTACTTTCTCATCTTCAGTTAATTCTAATTCGATGATTTGTTCAATACCGTTTGCTCCAAGAATTGTTGGAACACCTAAATAAATACCATTTAAACCATATTCACCTTCAAGATAAGCGATTGACGGAAGAACACGACGTTGGTCTTTAAGAATAGCTTCAGCCATTTCAACAAGCGATGCAGCTGGAGCATAATAAGCACTACCATTACCAAGTAGGTTAACGATTTCAGCACCACCATTACGTGTACGATCAACGATTTGCTCTAAACGCTCTTTAGGGATTAATGTTTCTAATGGAATACCACCAGCATAAGAATATCTTACTAACGGTACCATGTCATCACCATGTCCACCTAATACAAAACCTGTAATATCTTTAACAGACATTTTTAATTCTTGTGCAATAAATGTACGGAAACGAGCTGTATCAAGAACACCTGATTGACCTATTACACGGTGTTTTGGGAAACCTGATTCTTGGAATACTGTGTAAGTCATAGCATCAACTGGATTTGTTAATACGATAATTGTACAGTTAGGAGAATATTTCACAACTTCTTGCGTAACAGATTTCATTACTTTTTGGTTTGTTTGAACTAAATCATCGCGGCTCATACCTGGTTTACGAGCGATACCTGCAGTAATAATAACAATATCGGAATCCTTCGTATCTTCATAGTTAGAAGTACCAATGATATTAGCGTCAAATCCTTGTACAGGACCAGCTTCAGCCATATCTAACGCCTTACCTTTTGTAGGATTTTCCATCGGTTGAATATCAACTAATACTACATCCGCAAGTTCTTTTTGCGCTAAGAAAAATGCTGTTGTTGCTCCAGTAAATCCTCCACCAATTACAGAAACTTTTTTACGTGCCATTTTGAATCTTCCTCCCCTAATGTCTGTAGAACATAGATAAAAAGAGATCATTAATATAAAATCTCTTTTTCAAAATCTTATGAATACATTCTCTAATCCCTTTTTACAACTAAATTTTAGAGACTTTATTACGATAAATCAAGTTTGAACACTTCAAAACTTTTGAAGTTAACATAAGCCATCTCTAAATAGAAATTCTGATACGTTTCTAAAGGAGATGGCTTCAAATTATCACTTACATATTTTACATACTACGTATGTAATTCAACAATTGATTTATTTAAAATTTTTGATTAACTCATCACCAAATTCAGAACATTTAACTTCAGTAGCACCGTCCATTAGACGAGCAAAGTCATATGTTACCACTTTTGATGCAATTGTTTCTTCCACAGATTCAATAATTAGTTTAGCAGCTTCATTCCATCCAAGGTGTTCAAGCAATAATACACCTGATAAAAGAACTGATGATGGATTTACTTTATCAAGGCCAGCATATTTAGGTGCTGTACCGTGAGTTGCTTCAAAGATAGCATGTCCAGTTTCATAGTTAATGTTAGCTCCTGGTGCGATACCGATACCACCAACTTGTGCAGCAAGTGCATCTGAAATATAGTCACCATTTAAGTTCATTGTAGCTACTACATCAAACTCTTTTGGACGAGTTAGGATTTGTTGTAAGAAGATATCAGCAATAGAATCTTTTACAATGATTTTTCCTGCAGCTTCTGCATCAGCTTGAGCTTTGTTAGCTGCATCAGAACCTTGTTCTTCTTTAATACGATCGTATTGTGCCCATGTGAATACTTTATCGCCAAATTCTTTCTCAGCAACATCGTAACCCCAGTTTTTGAAAGCACCCTCAGTGAACTTCATAATATTACCTTTATGAACTAGAGTAAGAGACTTACGACCTTCTTTGATTGCATAGTTTAATGCAGCACGAACAAGACGTTCAGTACCTTCCTTAGATACTGGTTTAATACCGATACCAGATGTTTCAGGGAAACGAATTTTGTTTACACCAAATTCAGTTTGTAAGAAGTTAATTAATTTCTTAACCTCATCAGATCCTTGTGCATATTCGATACCAGCATAGATATCTTCAGTATTCTCACGGAAAATTACCATATCAGTGTCCTCTGGACGTTTAACTGGTGATGGTACTCCTTCAAAATAACGTACTGGGCGTAAGCATACGAATAAGTCCAATTGCTGACGTAGTGCAACGTTCAATGAACGAATACCACCACCGATTGGAGTTGTAAGAGGCCCTTTAATTGCTATTAAATATTCATTAATTACATCTAATGTTTCTTGTGGTAACCATTCTCCAGTTTGGTTGAATGCTTTCTCACCAGCAAGAACTTCTTTCCATACAATTTTTCTTTCTCCATTGTATGCTTTTTCTACTGCCGCATCTAGTACGCGTGATGCTGCTGTCCAAATATCTGGACCGATTCCATCCCCCTCAATAAATGGAATAACTGGATTATTCGGTACTTGTAACGTACCATTTTCAACTGTGATTTTTTCTCCCTGACTCATCATATTCCCTCCAATTTGCTATATCGAAGGTTAGGAGATTACGATAATGTTATCTCCTAACCATTCTTACAATTAAGAATTCACAAACTATTATACACATTTAATTGATAATAATATAGATTATCTTTCTTTAATTGGTACGTAAGTTTGCATTCCTGGACCTGTGTACTCCGCACGTGGACGAATTAAACGGTTATTATCATATTGTTCTAGAATATGTGCTAACCATCCTGAAGTACGACTTACAGCAAAAATAGGCGTGAATAAATCATGATCAATACCTAAGCTATGGTAAACTGACGCTGAGTAGAAATCAACATTTGGTGGTAATGGCTTCTGAGATGTAACAAGCTCTTCAACCTTTACAGACATGTCGTAATACTCGGATTGACCAGTTAAGGCTGTAAGTTTTTTCGACATTTCTTTTAAGTGTTTTGCACGTGGGTCGCCATTTCTATATACACGATGTCCAAAGCCCATAATTTTTTCTTTATTTGCTAATTTGTTTTTAATATAAGATTCTACATTTTCTACTGAACCGATTTCTGTAAGCATTTTCATAACAGCTTCATTAGCACCACCGTGAAGAGGTCCTTTTAAAGCTCCAATTGCAGCAGTTAATCCTGAATATACGTCAGATAAAGTAGCTACACAAACGCGTGCAGTGAAAGTCGATGCATTTAATTCGTGATCCGCATGAAGAACAAGAGCTTTATTAAAAGCCTCAACCTCTATAGGGGATGGCTCTTTACCACTTAACATATATAAGAAATTAGCAGCAAAACTTAAATCCTTACGTGGTGAAACAGGTTCTAAACCTTTTCTGATTCTTGAAAAAGCTGTAACAACAGTTGGAATTTTCGCTTGAAGACGAATTGCTTTTTGATAGTTAGCAGACGTTTCCATAACTTCGGCATCTTCATCATATAAACCTAATAAAGAAATAGCCGAACGTAAAGCAGCCATTGGATGTACATTTTTGATATCATACATTTTAAAATGTTCTAATATTTCTTTAGGCAACTCCATATTGCTAGCTAATTGAAGTGTCAATTCTTGTAATTCTACTTCATTTGGCAATCTACGGTGCCATAATAAATAGATTACTTCCTCAAATGATGCATTAACCGCTAAATCATCAATATTATAACCAACATATGTTAGTGTATCGTCAATAATTGAACTAATTGATGAAGTTGTAGCAACAATCCCCTCAAGCCCTCTCGTTACTGTCATACAGAATCTCTCCTTTTCTATTAATTCCCCTTTTACCCATAAAAAAATAAATATGTCAATATGACATAATGGACTGATAATGAATAAACAAATCTGTCCAATATGTACTAAATATTCAGAAGCTTAACTCCTGAGTAGATAAAATGACGAAACCTCTTCAAATTTGTTATTATGCTATTTTCTAATGACTTTCCCTAATTTTCATGTTTAAAAACATAGTAACTGAACGATTGTTCAATTCACATCCAAAGTTCACCTTATCGTCAACAAGAAATAATATTCTAAAAATTAATAACAGTTAAAAAGATTCCGCTTTCAATTTCATTATAAACAAAAAATAGGTTTTTGAAAATCAAAAGCTCTTAAAATATTCAAATTTAATATTTTTTTCGAAAAACTTATGCTTTTTAAACACTATAACAAAATAATTGACAACTAATCAAATATTCTAATCTATTTTTTAGAAATTTTAAAATACTGACTGGTATTTCAACAAAAAATAAAGCACTACCTCCTTTAACAACAAGAGATAGTGCTTTTTAAAACACAATTGTAATATAACAATAAATTTTTGTTATATAATAACAATATGATTTTTATACAATTATCGGTAAAATCATACAATCCACTGTCTTACTGAAATAATTCAAAAAATTTCATAGCTATATAAGCGATTCCAGCTCCTATCAAAGGTCCCACAGCAACACCATTGAATACTGCTACAGCAAGTACAGTTCCAAATACTAACGCGACTGTAATATGTGGATCAGATGCTAAAAGTGTAACACCATTTTTTGCAATAACGGCCACCGCAATCCCAGATGCTAATGCAATCCATGCGTAAGGAGATTTTAAAGCCTCTCCTAATTCCTTAAAGCCAATCGCACCTGTAGCAATTGGAACTAGGACAGCAATTGTAATAATAGTAACACCGATATTTATTCCTTTAGTTTGTAAAAGAGGAAATATTTTATCGCCTAGTCCCATAAACTTTATTATAAGCAAAAATCCTACCGCAACTATCAATGAATTGTTTTTCGCAATGATTCCTATGGCAAGTAGTAATAATAAAAATAACAACGAAGATGTCAAAACTATCATCCTTTTCTCGAATTACAATACATACTATTATATGAGTAAATAATCTCATTTCATGTAAACTTTCCAAAATTCATTTTATAAAGTGAAACTTTAATTGGGTTCTATCTGGTGCTTAATTTCCCACTTAAACGTCTTCG